>CAYYYM010000009.1:0-23195 GCA_964476325.1 uncultured Candidatus Saccharibacteria bacterium
AATCGAACGAGGGGTGGGTCGGAGGGGAAGCCCCCGCGTCCCCTCCGTGTCGGAAGTCCTCGAAACCGAGGGTTTCGAGAACGGAGTCCCGCCTTGGCGGGGCGAGTAGTGAGATTCCCCGCGGCCCGACAATCTATTTCCCCGTAAACTTAAACACGTCGTCCAGCGTTTTCTCAAGCAGCCGGTACCCTTCATCGTATATTACCTCCCCCGGCTTCGATTTCTCCATCTTAATTGTTTCCACGATACCGAGTATTTTCCGATATCTCCTATACAGCTTATCCTCTCCCCGCTCCTGTGCATAGGCAGTATATTTCTGAAGTTGCATGAGAAGCTCATCGATGATCTGATGCTGGATGGGATGCACCGCAAGCTCCTTGTTTTTCTCTCCGACAAAGAGCTTCCCCAACTCGCCTACGGTTTTCAGCGCATCTGCCGCAATGACAGTCCGGGGAATGTCTTTCAGCTCGCCTCTCATGCTAAGGTCTTCCGACTTGAAATATTTCACCCAGGCAAGTTTCCCATCCTCTATCTCACTCCGTATCTTCACAAGCTTGTCCCGCAAGACCCTTTCCGTATGCGCCGTCGTAACATCAACGGCGAGGGCGAGATGCGAAGCGCGGGAGGCGTCGCTCTCGGCAAACTCGACGACAGCATCAATACCGTTTAAGTAATCGTCGAACCGGGATGCTTTGATGACGGTCGCGTTCGGACCCAGCCAGTCGCTCAACTCGGCATGTTCGTAAAAGATGGTTTCAAAAATCTCCGCTAATTTCTTTGTCTGTTCGTATTCCCGCCGCTTTCTCTCACCCAACTGCCCCCATTCCTCCTCGTTCCTTCTCCTCATGTCCCCCTCTAGATATTCCACCTCTTTCTTGTCCCGGTCTACCACCTCGTCCCCATACAAATCGCGGAATGTATCCATGTCAATTGCCGACCCTTCGGCAATCTCGTGCGTTTTCTTGTAAATTTCCTCAAGGTCGGGTTCGTGCCTCCCTCCTTCGGGTTCTTCGGTATGCCCCATAAGCATCTCGTGTGGCATAGGGGTATTGTATAGCAAAAAGCCGCGCTGTGGTAGCGCGGCTTTTGTGAGGATTTTCTCACTTACACCACGCGTTTAAAACGCTTAGTGAGTAAGCTTGTAGCTTATCCAAGAGCTCTTTGATCTTCTCATCGTCACCGCTACCTTTGAAGATGTAACCCGTGACATATTGTAGACAGTCAAACTCAATGCCACTGAGCTCCGGAAATAGTGTGCACTCGAATTTGCAATGCGCTGCCGCCCATCCACCACCATAGACTTTTACAAACTCTACGGATATGGAATGTGTTTTATCCCATCCTTCGGGTCGTACAGAAACCCAACGCCTGTTTTTCGTTTCCACCCCGTTGCTGCGAGCGCATGTCAAGAAAATATCAAAGCCTCCTCCTGTCATTTTCCTTTGCCAACCGGGAATACTGGGGGCAAACAATCTATCGAGGTCGGAAATGAATCTGACGATTGCGCAATCGAGAGCGCAAATCTTCCGTGTACTTCTCATGATAAACCTCTCTTGAGACATCTAATCCGTCTCAAACCTAGTTTTGGTCTGCCGGCCTCACACCGGCAAAGTTGGTAAACTACCGTGGCATATAGTAGCATATATGCCTGTATTTGTCAATCCTCCCCTGGAGCTTGACAGACTGGGAGCGGCTGGTATAGTGTAAAGGAGCAGTTGTGGTTGATGGTCTTCATCCGTGCTCCTGTTACCTCCGCACCTTTTCAGTTTTCTACATCTTTTTTGTGGTCGACCCCGGGCCTTGTCCCCGGGGTCTTTTCATAACAAAAACAGCCTGTAACGGCTGCCTTGTCCTGGTGACCCTTATGGGGAATCGAACAAAATTGTCTCTCCGAGACAATTTTCCAGACACCCACGGTTTCCGGCATCCCGCCGATGGCGGGATTGCTTTCCTCCAGCGGGAAACTCCCGTTTCCCGACCCCTTCCCGTTCGACTCCCATAAAAATCCTCACATAGCAAAAGGAACTGGTCTTAAAGACCAGTTCCTTTTGCTACAAGTGACCCTTATGGGAGTCGAACCCATGTTTCCAGCGTGAGAGGCTAGCGTCCTAACCACTAGACGAAAGGGCCCCGTTATTCGTAGCTTCCCTTCTTTGTAAGCCAGCGCTTATCCTGCCGCACGAGCAGATTTTTCGCCAGCATCGGCTCCGCCATGATTTCCTTGACCACTTTTTCCAACCGAACCGCCTGCGACGCTTTGACGAGAATCACGTCGCCGCGCCTGATTTTCTCTTGGGTCAGTTTCTTTGCCTCCTCAAGCGTGTCGCAATGGTACGCGTTTCCCGCCTTCATGCTGTTCTGAATCGCCGTGTCGTGGATGAACTTCCCCCGGAGCCCGACGGTTATGAGCACGTCGAGGCACTTCGCCGCCACGGCGCCGATGTGTTCATGCGCTTCAAGCGTATACTTCCCGATTTCCAGCATGTCGCCCAATACTCCCACTCTCCGCTTTGCCGGTATGCGCGAGACGGCCTCAAGCGCTCCCTCCATCGCCAAGGGCGATGCGTTATAGGTATCGTCCACGATGAGCGTCTTCTTCACGCCCGGTATGAGCCGGAGACGGCCCGGAGGCGCGTGGTACTCGTTCAGTGCTTCCGCAATCGTAACGAGATTCATACCGAAAATCAACCCGACTGACGCGGCGGCTGCGGCGACGTATCCCTGGGCCTTCCCCAGCACGTTATTCAGCCGCACGGGGACGATATTCCCCTCGTACTCAAGCTTCATCGTAAGCCCCTGGGAGCTCTTCTTAACCACCTGCTCGAACGCGGTGACCCGCACGTTCGCCGCTTCTCCGAACCCGTAGGTGAGTGCCGCGGCGCGCGTCTCGTCCCTCATCGCGTACACCGTCATATCATCCGCGTTCAGGACCGCATGACCGCTCGCCGGCAGCGCGCGAATCAGCTTCGCTTTTTCCTTCGCGAGCTGTTCCTTGCCGGCGAAAAACTCCACGTGCACCGGTATATCCCCGATAGCGGTCACAACCGCCACGTCGGGACTCGCCATGCTAAGCAGCTTGTCCATATCCTGCGGGCGGTCCACGCCGTATTCCAGAATCAACACCTCCGGATACCGCCGCTTCTTTACGATGATGCCCCAGAGCGCGCCCGCGAGCACCGCGAACCAAAACATAACGCCGCCCGTGCGCTTCCAGTTTCCCAGAACGGTGAGCGGGAACCCTATCTCGTTGTTGAAGCTCTTCGCCGACGCCCGGACCCGCTTCACGTGCTTCAAGACGGCCTCAATCGCGAATTTCGTGGAGGTTTTGCCGACATTGCCCGTCACTCCCACGATGAGGGGCTGGTATTTCTCAAGTGTGGCTCTCGCCAGGGATTTCAATATTTTTTTTAACATTGTCTCTTTGATTGATTCCCGAAATCAATCACGTGTGATTGATTTCGGGAATCAATCAACACTATCGCTCATTCGGCAGATTGTCCGGCGGGATGTTGTAATAGTTAATCATAAACTGGGCGAAAGAGCGAAATGCCGGCACGACCGTGAGGCCGGCGAGCGTCGTATCCGGCTTATCAAGCTTGATGAGCACGACGAAGCGCGGCGCGCTTACGGGAAAGATGCCCACGAACGTGTGGATATAGTCGTCGGAGTAGCCGCCGCGCACGAGGTCGGGTACCTGCGCGGTTCCCGTCTTGCCCGCGATGCGGTAGCCGCGGATGTACGCCACGCCCGCCTTCTCCACCGCGCTCTCCATCATGCCGAGTACCTCGCTCGCCGTTTCTTCGCTCACGACCCGCCGCACCGTGTCCGGCTTCAGCGCCTCGTTGAGGTACGGCCGCATCAGCTCGCCGCCGTTCGCCAGCGCGCCGTAGGCGGAAATGAGCTCGATGGGCGTCACCGCAATTCCCTGCCCGAAACCGGCCGAACCGAGGTCGATGTCCCGCGAGTCGCTCCGGGACAGATTGACGAGGTTCCCGCTCGCTTCATGCGGTATATCGACGCCTGTTTCCTTATCAAAGCCGAACTTCTCGAAATAGTGCAGCAGTGTCTTCCTTCCGATTTGCCGGGCGGCAAAGACGGCGCCGGTATTCACCGAGTGCTCGATGACATTCGTCATCGTAATTTCCCCGTACGCCTTATGGTCCCAGTTGTGAATCGTCTCGCCGTTCAGGGTCACGGAACCCTTGTCCACGTACGTCGTCTGGGGCGTGAGCACGCCGGCATCGATGCCGGCCGCCATGGTGAGGGGTTTGAAAACCGAGCCGGGCTCGTAGAGCGCCTGGACGACCGGACTCCCGAACCGTTCCACGGGATACGCGCCGTAGTCGTTGGGGTCGAAGGACGGGTACTCGGCGAGCGTCAAAATCTTGCCCGTCTTCGCCTCTTCGACGACGAGCGCGGCTCCCGTCGCGTGATACGTCGCGCACAGTTCCTTCAGCGTCTCTTCGGCCTCCGCTTGGACGGTGCGGTCAATCGTCGTCTGCAGCGATTCTCCCCGCGAGAGCGTCGGATTGTACAGCTTCTCCAAGCCGTAAATGCCGGTCGGCTGAGACACGTCCTCGTTCACGCCCACGAAACCGAGTGTCTGCGCCGCAAGCGCGGCGAAGGGGTAGAAGCGTTCGCGCTCCTCTCCGACGGAAACGCCCTTGAGCACCGCTTCGTCAACCCATGCCGTCTCTTCAGGAGACGCCTTTCGCTTGATGAGTACATAGCGGAGAGACCGGTCTTCCAGCTTCTTCTGGAGCGCGGCCCGGTCGCCGCCGAACCGCTCCGTGAGCCGCGCCGCAACGGCCGCGGGGTCGGTCACCTCGCTCGGGTTCGCGTACACGAGCGGATAATCCTTATTGATAACGGCGGGGACTGTATTCCCGCTCCGGTCCGTGAGACGTATCTCTCCCCGCCTGAACTTGCTCGCTTCGGTATACGCCGTCTGCGCTTCGGCTTTCTTGACGTAATAGTCGCTGTCTTGCACCTGCACGTTGTACAGGTTAAATCCCAGAAGCGTGTACAGCCCTATGAAAACTGCGTTTAGTAAGATGAATCTGACACCCATTGGTTCAAGCTCAGATAGTGCGGATTCCCTTCCAGGACCAGATGCTGAGCCGCCGCTACTTGCTCCAGCTGCGTCGGGTCAATCGCCTCGTAGAGCGTGTTCTTGAGTTCCGCATTCTGCTCCTGCGCCGCGGCGATGTCCGATTCCAGGCGCCGTACGGCGTACCGGTTTCCCGCGACCACGTTGTAATAATAAATGTAAAAGAGTCCCGCGGCTATGAGCAGCGCGAAGAATTGCATCAGGAATATGGTCATGTGTTTGTCTTTATCGGGCGTAAATACCGTCATAATTGTACTTGTTTACTGGAACTAAGTTCTCCTCATCCGCTTTATATTTATATACACAGAAGCGGACGAGTGGGACTTAGTCCCGTTCGGAGTGACCTTTTATTCGCTCTGCAAACTTGATGACGCGAAGTTTCGCCGAGCGGCTTCGCGGATTCTCTTCCCGTTCCGCCGCCGTCGGCACGATGGGCTTCTTCGTCAGCAGAGTCCCCTTCCCCTCGGCTTCGTAATCCTTGAAACAGTTCTTCACGATTCGGTCCTCGAGCGAATGGAACGATATGACGGCCGTCCGCCCGCCCGGCTTCATCAGCTCCGGCAGGGCGTCGAGCGCCTGCTTCAGATTTTCAAGCTCCTCGTTCACGTAGACGCGGAGTGCCAGGAACGTCCGCAGCGCCGGATGCCGCCGCCCGCCGATGTGCGGAACCGCCCGCTCGACGATGCGTGCCAGGTCGCCCGTCCGGTAGATGCGTTCCTGCTTCCGCCGCGCCACGATCGCCCGCGCGATGCGATGAGCATATCGTTCTTCCCCGTACGTCCGCAGGATGTCCCGGAGTTCCGCTTCCCGGTACTCGTTCACCACCTGCGCGCCCGTCAGCTTCCGTGTGTCTCCGTCGTAGCGCATGATGAGCGGTGCGTCCTTCCGGAAACTCATCCCCCGGTCTCCCTCCAGCTCGTCCGAGGACATACCGAGGTCCAGGAGTACGCAATCGGCTTTCCCGTCCGGGAGGCATGCCGCCGCGAATTCCTTGATGTCCCTGAAATTGCCGTGCCGGGCGCATATCGTCACTCCCAGCCGCTCCGTATCCACCAGCCGCTCCAGCTGCGCCGCCGTTTCCCGGAGCGCCTCACCGTTCCAGTCGACGGCGAGCAGGATACCGCCGGGAATCCGCCGCAGGAGCTCTCTCGCATGACCCCCTGCTCCGAGTGTTCCGTCTATGCAGGCGTCCCCGCGCCGCGGCGCGAGTACGTCCATCGTTTCCTGTAAAAGAACTGGGGTGTGCTTCATCCCGATAGTGTCATCCACACGATACGTCGGAACTTGAAGCAAGTGTGAACACTATCAGGGTCCATCAGATGCCCAGCTCGCCGAGCCGTTCGGCTATCTCATCCGAAGCGCTTTCCGTCCCCTTTTTGTACGTGTCCCAGCCCCCTTCGTCCCAAATCTCCATCCGGGTGTAGAGGCCCGCGACGACCACTTTCTTCTCCAGTCCCGCATAGGCCCGCAGATACTCTGGGACGAGTACCCGCCCCTGGGCGTCAAGCCGCACGTCGCTTGCGCCGCCGAGCATCAGGCGCGCAAACGCCCGCGAGTCGGCCTGTACGAGCGGCAGAGACATGATTTTCTCCGCCAGCTTCTGCCACTCTTCTTCACCGAATACGAACAGGCACCGGTCAAGTCCTTTGGTTATGATCGCGCCGTCACCGAGCGCGGGTCTGAACTTTACCGGTATTGCCAACCGACCTTTTGCGTCAATGCTGTGCTTGTATTCTCCCAGAAGCATGGTTTATCGTTATCCCCCGTTTCTTGAGTTTTCCACACCTTTATCCACAACTCCCCACTTCATAACACCAGTATACCATTTCGGCTTCTACGGCACAAAATACTCCCACCAAGGAATGGCGGGAGTGTCGTCCTTTATTTAAGGGGAAAGTCGCCCGCGAAGGGGCGACATTATCAACAGGTTATCTACAACCGTTCCGGGATTGGCACATTGAGGACTTCGAGACCGTTCCGGAGTACGCGCCCCACGCTGTCGGCAAGCGCGCGCCGCGAGGCGCGGAGTTTCTCGTCATCGGTGCCGGAAACCGATATCGTGTTGTAAAAAAGGTTGAAGAGGGCGGCAAGTTCTTCGAGGTACGCGGCGATGGCATGCGGCGCGTTTTCTTCCTGCGCCTGCCGCACCGCCTTGGGGAAAAGCAGCAGCTTGAGCGCCAGCGCATACTCTTCCGCTTCCGCGAAGACCGGTGGCATATCCGTGGCCGGCGCGGGCACCTTGGCGAGGAGCGAACGGATGCGTGCGGCGGTGTACTGGAGATAGAGAGCACTCCCGGCTTCCACGTCGAGCATCCGCTCCCAGTCGAATCTGATGTTCTTCTCCCGCGACTGGCGCAGGTCGTTGTAGACGATGGCGCCGATGCCCACCTGTCGGGCGATGGTTCGCCGCTCTTTTTCCTTCAGCTCGGGAGCCTTTTCGCGGAGAATCGCCTCCGCCTTGCCGGTCGCTTTCGCGGCAAGCTCGCCGAGTTCCACCGCGGTCCCCTTCCGCGTAGACATCCGTTTCCCGTCATCGCCCAGGACGAGTCCGAAGCCGACATGCGTCGCCCGCGGCGCCTCGGCGACACCCATCGCTCCGGCAAGCGCGAAGAGCTGCTTGAAGTGCAGGCTCTGCTCGTTGCCGACGACGTAGAGTACCAGCTCCGCCTCCAGCTCGCGGAAGCGGAACGCGAGTTGCGCCAGGTCGCGCGCGTGATAGAGCGTGGCGCCGTCGGTGCGCTCCAGGAGAAACGTCGGCAGCCCGTCAACGTCCGCTATGACGGCTCCTTCGTCATTGCGCCGGCACGCGCCGCTCGCGAGACACTCCGCCGTCACCGCCTTCGCCCGCTCCACGAAGGGGCTCTCGCCGCCGTAGACGTCGAATTTCACCCCGAACGTCCCGTACGTTTTTTCGAACTCTTTGATGCTCAGCTCGCGGAACTTTTTCCAGAGCGCCGTGAGCTTCCGGTCTCCCGCCTCCAGCTTCCTGAAATATTCCCTCGCTTCCGCTTCCAGCACCTCATCGTCCTTCGCTTCCCGCTCGAAGCGCACGTACAGGTCCTTCAGCTCGCCGACTGACGTCTTGCCGTTTTGCTTCCCCCACCGCTCGTACGCGCAGAGCAGTTTCCCGAACTGCTGGCCCCAGTCGCCGAGATAGTTGTCGCGCAGGACCGCATAGCCGCAGCGTTCGTAGAGCCGCGCGAGCGCTTCACCGATGATGGTTGAGCGCAGATGCCCGACGCCGATGGGTTTCGCGATGTTGGGCGAGGAGTAGTCGATAACGGCGAGCCGCCCGCCGCCGTAGTTGTGGCTGCCGTAGCGCTCGCCTCCCGCCGCCACCTGCTCCAGCACGCGGGCGTAGAGCCGTTCGGCGCGGAGCGTCACGTTCAGGAAGGGACCGGTCGCCGCGGCGCGTTCCAGAAACTCATAGTCGCCCCCGTTGATCGCCGCCGCCGCGGCAGCCGTCGCGTCGGGACTCCCCGTGAGCGCGATGTCCGCCCGTTCGTGCCGGGGCGGCTGCACGACGTCGCGATACGAGAGGTTCCTGCCCGTTGCGCGCTCGAGCTCTCCGATGACCCGTTCCAGCACGTACTCATCCTCCCGGAACGCGGTCTTCCGGTACCGTTCACGCACCCGGGTAACCGCCTTTTTATAACTTTGGAGAGATAATCTCATATGAGCGGCGCCGTTTCTTTCTTCACCGGCGGCGGTTCCTCTTTCTGCCGCTTGTTTTTCAACTCCTCATAGTGGTCCAGGATGTGCCGCAGCTTTCCGAAATCCTCACGCAGGTCTGAGAGCAGGGACGGTGTCCGGAGCGCAGCCGCCGTGTGGTAGACGGGTAGAATGACGATGTCTTTCATCCAGACATGCTTGCCGTGGTCCCGCGAGATGTGTGCGTTCGGCAGGAAGAAATTCATCGCGAATCTCCCGACCGCCACGATGACTTTGGGGGATATGATTTGTATCTGTTGCGGCAGGTACCGCTTGTATGCCTCTATCTCCTGCGGCTCGGGGTCGCGGTTCTGGGGCGGGCGGCGCTTGACGATGTTCGTGATATACACGTCGGTGCGCCTGAGCCCGATTTCTCCGATGAGCTTATCAAGCAGCTGCCCCGCCCGTCCGACGAAGGGGCGCCGTTCCCGGTCTTCGTAAAAGCCGGGCGCCTCGCCGACGAAGAGTACGTCCGCATCCGCGTTGCCTTCTCCGAAGACGAGATTGGACTCCCGGAGCGGGAGTGTCTCGTCGGCTGCCATTTCCTCCTCAAGCGCCTGCAATGCTTTTGTTTTCTCGGATGCGTCCATGCTTCTACCTGATGCAATGCCCTATTCCTCTTGAGCTGATTCTGCGAGTGCTGACTCTACCGCATCAAGCACTTTCTCCGACTCATCACCCTGCAGGTACGCCAGCACGAATTCGGGACGCTCATTCACAACTTCGCGGAACCGCTCTGCATGGTTCCCCGTCCAATCAGCGAATGCCTGCGGGGAAAGCTCCCCGTATTCGCGCTTCGTGAGCTCCACCTGCATCTTGTTTGCGGCGATGAGAAGAAGATTCTTCATTACCTCAGGGTTATCCTGACGTCGTTCCGGTCGTTCAAACGCCATGGTTCCAGTATATCGCGAAAAAGAAAAAGCCACCACTTGGTGGTGGCATCTTGCGGCTAGAGGGATTTGAACCCCCGACCTCTTCCCCGAGAGAGAAGCGCTCTTACCAGCTGGGCTATAGCCGCATGAGAACTGGCAAATATCCTATCAAACTTTCGATGAATGCGTCAAGTGCGTGTTTGTGTGGGCAATGTCCAATCCCTGCAATTTTTCATAACGAAAACATCAGGGGCATAAAGCCCCTGATATTTTTGTGTGGGCGATGCAGGGATTGGACCTGCGACCTCTCCCGTGTGAAGGGAGCGCTCTGCCACTGAGCTAATCGCCCGATGTGCGAGGCTCGGCCTCGCACATTATTATACTACTCCAACGTGACGGTCGCGCCGACCGCTTCGAGTTTCTGCTTGAACTCTTCCGCTTCCGCGCGTTTCACGTTCTCTTTCACGACGCCCGGGGCACCGTCGACGAGCGCCTTTGCCTCCTTGAGGCCGAGACCGCTCAACTCCTTCACCACCTTGATGACGTTGATTTTCTGGTCTCCCGCGCTCTCAAGCTTCACGTTCACCTCGCTCTTCTCCTCCGCCGCGCCGCCGGCGCCGCCTCCCGCTGCCGCGGGCGCAACCGCCGAGACGTGGAATTTCTTCTCGAGGACCGTGACGAGGTCGGCCAAGTCGACGACCGTGAGCTTCTCGAGCGCATCCACGATGGGCTTGAACTTGGCGTCTACCACGACGTCTTCCTCGGCGGGTTTTTCTTCCCGCTTCGGTTCGGGTTTCGCCTCTTCCTTCGTTTCTTCTTTTGTTTCCTTTTCTTCAGCCATAGGTTTTTATTGTTACGCTTTTTCGCTCATGGCTTTGAGCGTATAGACGAGCGCACGGAGCGGCGCGGAAATCCCGCCGACTACCTGCCCGAGAAGCACCTGCCGTGACGGCAGCTGGCCCAGCCGTGAGACGTATGCCCCACTCATTACCTCTTGTGCGGCGGTGTCGAATCCTCCGAACAGTTCCCCTTCGGTTTCCTGCACGAAGTCATACACCGTTCCCGCAACGCCGGATATGTCATCCGGGAAATACACGAGAGACGTCTGCCCCAGGAATTCTTTCGGTTCGAAGGGGATGTGCTTCCCCTCAAGCACGCGGCGAAGCAGGCTTCGCTTCACCACCTGCATCACGCTCCCCGCTTCCTGGAGTTTGCCGCGCAGTTCGTTCACACGCTCCGCGCCGGCACCGCTCCATCCGAACGCGACGAATCCTTTGCTCCCGTCGATGTGTTCCGCAATCGTGCGTACCTCTTCTTCCTTCCTTGCTCTTGTTTTCGCCATACAAACAATGCGTTCTACACAAAGATGCGACCTTTCCCGGCCGCAGCAAAAATGAGAAACGTTTTCCTCGGCAGGCGCATATTAAGCTCTAGCTCCCTAGAGCACCTGTCCCGCCTGAGCGGGACCCCGCTGTGGCGGGGCTGTCTGCGGACCTTACGTTCACCCTATCACGTCTAGAGTTCTTTGTCTAATTCGTCCAGGAGTTCCTGCGCCCGCTTCGAGAGCTTGTTCGGCGTCACGAGATTGAACGCTACGTACAAATCGCCGCGCGCGCCGCGCCCGTCGGCGGGTTTCAGCATCCCCTTTCCCGGAATCCGCAGCTCTTCCTTGAAGTTGAATCCCTTCGGGATGGCAACCGAAAGCCGCTCTCCGTCTATGCCCCGCATATCCACCTGCTTCCCCAGGAGCGCATCGGTCATCTTCACGTCTTTCATCACATACAAATCGGCCGCTTTCCGCGTGAAATACTCGTGCGGTTTCACGCGTATGACGACGTAGAGGTCACCCGTTTTTCCGCCGTGCTCGCCGGCTTCTCCGCCGCCTACCACTTTGATGACCTGGCCGTCCTCCACACCCGGTGTTATCTGCAAATCCACCTCGCGCTTGCCGCGAATCCTGCCCGTCCCGCCGCAGCTGCCGCATATCTTGTCCGGTACCTGCCCCTTCCCCTGGCACCGGTCGCAGGTCCGTACCTGCGAAAAGTTGCCGAAGAACGTCCGCTTCTCCTCGCGGATTTCCCCCCGGCCGCCGCATACGCTGCAGGTCTCGAACTTCGCTCCCTTATCATACCCCCTTCCCTCGCACGCCGCGCAGGTGACGAACGTGTGGTACGCCAGTTTCTTCACGCTCCCCTGAAACGCTTCCTCGAGCGTGACGGCCTGCGCCGCTTCGATGTCGGAACCGTGGACGTACGTCGCCCGCTTCCTGCCGCCGCCGAACATATTGAAGAGTTCCTCGAAGACGTCTCCCCACTCGCCGGCGTCTCCGAAGCCGCCGGCGCCCTGCCAGGCGCCGCCGAATCCCGCTCCGCCGGGAGGCACGGCGCCGAACCGGTCGTACTGGGCGCGCTTTTCCCTATTCGAGAGTACCTGGTACGCCTCGTTGATTTCCTTAAACTTTTCGCTGTCGCCGGACGGCTTGTCGGGATGGTACTGATGCGCCAGCCGACGGTATGCCTTTTTCACCTCCTCGTCGGAGGCGTCCTTCTTCACACCGAGAATTTCGTAATAGTTCTTCATGATGAAATGCTTCGGCTACGCCTCGGCATCATCACGTTATAACGTGATGACCTGTTTCTTCGTTTCCTTGCTCGCGATGGCGGTGAACGGCGTAAGGAGCAGCAGCTTAAAAACGGCGAACGCCAGAAATCCGGCGACGGGATAGAGGACGGGTAACGTGATTCGGAGCATAACAAATACGAGGACGCCGAATGCGACCGCGAGGAAGAAGCGCGCGATGTCCGGCAGCGCGTTTATCTTCGCCTCAAGGACTCTGAAGAGATATGCGCTCACCGTCTCGTCGTCCCGAAACGCGCCGCCGACGGACGTAACGGTCTGCTCGACTTCTCCACTCAGTTCCTGCAAGAGCGCCCGCCGCGCTTGGGGCGACAGCTCGCTCACCCCCTCTCCCTGCACTAGTTCACCGGTGCGGAGCTTGCGCAGCTGCGCTTCGCTCACGACGGAAATTGCCGTGTCCATCCGCATGTCAAACTGGAGATTGGAAAACTCGATTTGGACGAGCGGTTCCGTCTGTTTCAGAAACCCGTCAAAGAGCCGCTCCGCCGTCTCGCTCGTAAAATGCCCCGTTTCGGCATAGTAGTTGTATGCAAGCGCGGCGAAGAGGACGAGTAGTCCCATGCCGAGCTTCGGCAGGAGGAGCCGCGCCATCCCGTACAACCGGACTTCCAGGGTGTTGTCCATGAAACGCCGGGCGCGCAGCGCGCCAAAGGCGAAGTATGCGATGCACGCCCCCGCGCCGGCGGCGACCCAGGGCGAGAACGCGATAAACAGCGCCGGATAGAAAACGAGAAGGGGTGCGAGCCCTTCCAGTGCCAGCAGGCCGATGAGCTTGTCCTTGCGGGACATAAAGCCGACCTGCAGCACGACGCTCGCGGCAAAGACGACAAACCACGCGACGAGCCACCACGGATTCGCCGTACCCGCAAAAGCCGCCTGCAACGTGCGCGCCCCTCCGTAGAGCGCCGCCACACCGACGAGCCACAATATCGCGAACTTAAGGCGTTTCATCTTTCTTGTCTTTGTCGCCGTCTTGTTTCTCCTCCTTCGCGTCTCCTCCGCTCGGTTCTTCTTTCGATTCTTTCTTATTATATAGCTCCGCGCCGAATTTCTGAAGTTCCCGCGAAAGCTCTTCCGTACGCTCCCGTATGTCTCCCGCGTCGTTCCGCTCGATACTCTCCTTCACGGCCCGCAGTTTTTCCTCCACGTTCTTCTTCAGCTCCGGCTGCGCCTTATCTCCCGCCTCGCGGAGCGTCTTCTCTGCCGTGTACACGAGCTCCTCCGCCCGGTTGCGCGTCTCGATGTCCTGCTGCTTCTTCTTATCTTCCTCTTCGTGCGACGCCGCTTCTTGCTTGAGCCGCTCCACTTCATCCTTGCTCAGACTAGTCGTCGCCTCGACCCGGACCGACTGGGACTTGCCGGAGGCCTTGTCTTTCGCGGATACGTTCAGTATCCCGTTCGCATCTATGTCGAAGGTGACCTCCACCTGCGGTATGCCGCGGGGCGCCGGAGGTATCCCGTCGAGGATGAAGCGCGCGAGCGTCTTGTTGTCCGCCGCCATGCTCCGCTCCCCCTGCAGGACGTGCACCTCCACGGATGTCTGGCTGTCCGCCGCCGTGGAGAATACCTGCGTCTTCGAGGTCGGTATCGTCGTATTCTTGTCTATCATCGGCGTCGCGACGCCGCCCAGCGTCTCGATGGAAAGCGTGAGCGGGGTGACGTCCAAGAGCAGGATGTCTTTCACGTCCCCCTGCAGGACGCCGGCCTGCACCGCCGCGCCGACCGCGACGACCTCGTCGGGATTGATGCCCTTATGCGGCTCCTTGCCGAAGAGCTCCTTAACGCGATTCTGCATGGCGGGCATTCTCGTCTGTCCGCCGACGAGGATGACCTCGTCGATGTCGCCGAGTTTCATCCCCGCGCCCTTCGGCGCCTCGCGCGTCACGGTTTCTTTCACGAGCTCCATCGCCCGGTCAATCAGGTCCAGGACGAGCTCCTCGAGCTTCGCCCGCGTGAGCTTCATCAGGAAGTGCTTCGGACCGTTCGCGTCGGAGGTGATGTAGGGCAGATTAACCTCCGTTTCCTGTGTCGAAGAAAGTTCCTTCTTGGCGTTCTCCGCCGCCTCTTTGAGACGCTGAAGCGCGAGGGAATCCTTCGCCAGGTCCACGCCCTCCTGCCGCTTGTACGTCTCAAGCAGATGCTTCATCAGCCGGTTGTCGAAATCTTCCCCGCCGAGATGCGAATCGCCCCCCGTCGCTTTCACCTCCACGGTGTTGTCTCCCACCTCCAGGACAGAGATGTCGAACGTTCCGCCGCCGAAGTCGAAGACCACGATTTTTTCGTTCTTCTCCCTGTTCAAACCGTACGCAAGCGCCGCGGCGGTCGGCTCGTTCAGGATGCGGCGCACCTTGAAGCCGGCGATTTCGCCGGCCTGCTTGGTCGCCTGCCGCTCGCTGTCGTCGAAATACGCCGGCACCGTGATGACCGCTTCGTCGATTTTCTCGCCGAGCTTCGCCTCGGCGTCCATCTTCAGTTTCTGGAGCACCATCGCCGAAACTTCTTCCGGCTTGTACCACCGTTCTCCCATCTTGAGCTCTACGCCTCCCTGCTCGCTCCGGCGCAACTCGTACGGGAACGATTCCCTGTCCTCCTGGACCTCCTTGTCGTCAAACTTCCTGCCGATGAGGCGCTTCACCGCGAAGATGGTGTTTTGCGGGTTGACGACCGCCTGACGCTTCGCCGATTGCCCCACGAGGCGCTCGTGCGACTTACTCTCCGCGACGACCGACGGTGTCGTCCGGTTGCCTTCCTGGTTCTCTAGCACGCGCGGCTCGCCGCCCTCCATCACCGCCATGGCCGAGTTTGTCGTCCCTAAGTCAATGCCCAATATTTTACTCATAGTTAGTTATCGGTTTTTTAGTTATTGATGTGTGCGACCTATCCGCTCGTGCTTTGCGCTTGCGGAGCGGAAGTGTCACCTTTTTCTTTTCCTTTCGCGACGACCACTTGCGCGGGTCTCAGAACCTTGTCTCCGTGCGCATAGCCCGCCCGCATGGTCTCGACGATTGTTTCCCCCTCCGCCGTGCCCTCGTCCGCCACGACGGCGAGCGCTTCGTGCAGCTCCGGGTTGAAGGGTTCCCCCCGCTCCGGCGCGAGCTCCCGCACGTTATGGCTCTTGAGGAGCGCCGTCAGCTGCTTCCGGATGAGGAGCACCCCTTCCTTCCCGACGTGACCGTCCTTCCCCCGCAAGCTCTGGTCAAAGCTGTCGAGCACGTCGAGGAGGCCGTTCATCAACTCCGCTTCTCCCCGCTCGTATGCCCGCCGCAGCCGCTCATTCTCCTCTCTGCGATAGTTTATGAAATCCGCCTTCGCCCGCTTCCAGCCGTTCAGGTATTCCTCCCGTTCGCGCTTGCATGTTTCCAATTGTTCCTTCGCCATGGTGGTTGTTACCGATGTACGAAATCAATGGATTTCAGAAAGCCGAGGGTACTGCGGTAGTTCATCCTCGTCGGCCCGACGACCATAATGCCGTAGCAGCCGTCGCGCACGTTCGCCCGGTCGGCGACGACGGAGAGCGCGTCGCTTTCGACGAGAGCGTTCCGCCCTACGAAAACGAGCGGCCACTCGTTCCCGTCCAGGCGCTCCCACGCGGCGATGCGCCGCGGGAGCAGCTCTACGTCCCGTATCACGTCGAGCACGTCTTCCTTGTCCGCGAACGCGTCCGAAGCGCAGAGCTCTTCCAGTCCGCTGTCGTAGAAGAGGCGCTCCGCCGCGTTGTACACGAGAGAGAAGAGGTGCAGTTGCCTCGACAAAAAGTGCGCCGCTTCCTCGAACGAGCCCGCCTCCATGAGCGAGCGCACATCCTCGGCAGCCGCGGACGGTTTCCCGCCGTCGTACGTCCCCTGCTTGAGTTTCTCTATCAAAAATTGGTATCCCTTGCGCGTGGGAACGCGTCCGCCTGAGGCGTGCAGCTGCGTGAGGTATCCGTTCGCATCGAGTGCGTTCAGTTCCCGGCGTATCATGGCGGGCTTGATGCCCAGCCGGTGCCGCGCATACAGCCCCCCCGACGTGACAGGTTCTCCCGTCTTGATGTAATCGTTGATTCCCTGCTCGAGGATTACCGTCTGCCGTTCGTTTAGTTCCTCATGCATCATAGGGAAAGTATAGCAAGTAGCAATCCGTCCCGTCAAGTGCTACCGCATCAAACGCGACTTCGCGTCAGGGGCACGCGACCGAACTCGTTGCCAGTACCCCGCCGTTGCCGATGGTCAGGCGGTAGCACGTGCCGCCGGGACTTGTGAAGATGGCGCCCGCACTGGAGTTACTGAACGAGATGTCCTTCGTCGTCTTGAGCCCCGCGGCCGCGACCGGGGACGTACCGATGCCGATGCCGCCGCTGAAATAGCCGTTTTGCCACTGTTTGGTCGCGTTTCCGATGTCGTACGAGCCGGTCGTATTCGGCAGGACGCTCGAGTCGAACGTCGCCGCCGAGGCGCGGCTCACGGCGCTCTGCAGCGTGCGGTAGAAGGTGCCGCCCTCTCCCTGCGCGGCGTAGTGGACGGCCACGTCAAACCGGACGAAGGCGTAGCCGCCGTCCCCCTCGTACTTCGTCACCGAGAACCCGTCGACGGCAAGCGGCGCGGTCGTGAGCGTGAGCGGCGCGGTCGCACCCTCTTTGAGGTAGATGGTGTCGCCTTCCAGGTACACGAGCGTGGGGTCGAGCGCGGACGACGCCATGCGGAGCGTCAGCGTACTCGTCGCCGTGCCGCTCTCCATGTCTACCTGACTCGACGCGCGGACGAGCTGCCCGATGGTGTCGTTCACGAACGACATCTGCGAGTTGATCTCGTTCAGGGAGCCCTGCCGCACGTGAATTCGCGTGAAGACGACGAAAATGCTGATGAGAAACGCCGCGCTGCCCGCGAAGATGGCGATGTACACGAGGAGTTCCACGAGGGAAAATCCTTTCTGATTCATGCTCTTATTATACCTCATCGGAAATAAATGCGGTTCGGAACCCGGAAGTCAATGTACGAGAGCGCGTTGAAATCCGCGCGCGCCGAGAGCGCCGCCATGATGCCGCCCAAATCGTCCGGGATGAACATCCGGTCGAAGTACACGACGGTCCCGTTCTCGAGCACCGCTTCCCACTCCTTGAGCGCTTCGTCGCGCAGGCGCACCGCCTTGACGGGGATGTCGTTTTCCGTAAACGCCGCGAGCGCTTCCCGGAAGCGCCTGATCTCTCCCGCGTCGAAGACGGTCTCTCCGCGACGGACGTCCGTCGCCGCGTTGCCGGTTACGACGAGGAATAGCTGTCCCTCTGCCTGCGGCGCTTTCGCGAATACGACGCCGTCCCCGTCGAACGCGTAGCAGGCATCCGTACACACGATGCCGGCGAGCCGCCGTTCCGTCACGCTGATGTCCGCGCTCCGCGCCCGGACGTTCACGCGTATCGTCGCGCTCGTGAGGAGCGGCGTATCCAGACGCTCCGTCCCCCGCGCCGCGAGCCAGAAGAGCACGTGGTCGTCGCCCAGAAGCGACCACGCGCCGAGGCGTGCCGCGAGCGTGCCGAGCGCGTTCTCCTTCACCTCATCCGCCGAGAGGAGTTTATTCCCCGTGACGGAGACGTCCGCGATGCGGAACCACCGGATGGCGTCCAGGCCGTATACCATCCCGCCCAGAATGACGATGCCCCCGAGGATAATGAGATAGATACGGAGGCGCATTACGTTATTTCTTTCTTCCCGACGTAATTCTGCAGGGCTCTCGGTACGCGGATTGTTCCTTTTTTCGTCTGGTAGTTCTCGATAATCGCGACGAGCATGCGGCCGACGGCGAAACCTGTCGCGTTCAACGTATGGACGAAGTGCAGCTTGCCGTCGCTCCCCCGGTAGCGGGCATTGATGCCGCGCGCCTGGAAGTCGGTCGTGTTTGACGCCGAGTGCGTCTCCCGATAGACGCCCTGCCCCGGCATCCAGCTCTCGATGTCGTACTGGCGCGCGTCGCCCCACGTCATGTCGCCGGTGCACTTGTGCACCACGCGATACGGAATCTTGAGCGCCTGCACGAGACGTTCCTGCAGCGAAACGAGGAACCGATGCTCGTCTTCCGACCGGTCAGGCGCCGTGAAGGAAAACAGCTCAACTTTATCGAACTGGTGGACGCGCAGGATGCCTTTCGTGTCCTTGCCGTACGAGCCGGCTTCCCGACGGAATGCCGTCGAGAACCCGACATACCGCTTCGGCAAATCCTGTTCGTTCAAAACGTCATCCATATGGAGCGGCCCGAGCGTATGCTCCGCGCTCCCCACGAGATACAAATCATCTTCCGCGATGTAAAACGCGTCGTGCTCGTCCAGGAACTTTCCCTTCCCCATCGCGCGCATAATCTCCGGTTTCACAAGAACCGGCGGCACGACGGGAACGAATCCCTCCTTCAGCGCCTCGCGAAACACGAGCTGCACGAGCGCGAACTCCAGCAACACCGCATCTCCTAAGAGGTAGCCGAAGCGGCTCCCCGCGACCGCCGACGCGCGCTTCACGTCAATGATGCCGAGCGCTTCGGCGAGCGCGAGGTACTCCTTCGGCTCGAAATTAAACGGCGTCCGCTTCCCGACTTCCCGCGCGACGACGTTCCCCGATTCATCCTTCCCTCGCGGCACGTCGTCGAAGGGAAGGTTTGGCAGTTCGTCGAGCGCCTGCGCGCGCTCGCGTTTCAACTCGCGCTCTTCTTGTTCGAGCGCTTTCACGCGTACTTTCAAGTCCTTCGCCTTCGTGCCGCTTTCTTTCCCCGACGCCTTCTTCTGCTCCAGGCGGCACTCGTCGAGATTCTTCGTCGTCTCGCGCCAGTGCGCGTCGAGCGCGAGTACGCGGTCAACGAGTTCCGGCGAAACGTTCTTGCTTCCGACGCCTTCCCGCACGTTATCGGGATTTTCCCGTATGGTATTTATATCAAGCATAATCTCTCTACTATATACGTATTGGTTTTTTGTTCGATTCCCGAAACCAATCACGCGTGATTGGTTTCGGGAATCTAACATCACTTTTTTATCCGTTTCATGACGGGAAAGACCGTCGCTTCCCGGACGGGACGGTCGGCGAGGAGCGCGAAAAGCCGCTCTGACATACCGAAGCCGGCTGCGGGCGGCATGCCGTACTCCAGCGCTTCCAGAAAATCCTCATCCAGCCGCTGCGCTTCCTTATCCCCCCGCTCGCGCAGGCGCATCTGTTCCTCAAACCGCTCCCGCTGGTCCAGGGGGTCGTTCAGTTCCGAAAATCCTTTCCCGAGCTCGGTTCCCGCGGCGATGACCTGGAACCGCTCGACGTTCCGCGGGTTGTCCGCCAGACGCTTCGCGAGCGGCTCTATCTCCACGGGGGGATTTACGAGGAAGCAGGGCTGGACGAGCTTCGGGCGCACGTCGTGCTTGTAGATGAGGTCGATGAGTCGACCGGCGCCGAGTCCCGGCCGGAGCGGCATATCCTTCTTCTTCGCGTACGCGGCAAGCGTTCGCTCATCGGCCTCCGCGAGGTTGATGCCCGTCCCCTTCCTGAACGCGTCGTCATACTCGACGCGCGGCCATTTCCCCGACCAGGAGATTTTCTTCCCCCGCATCGTGAGCGTCTGCGTGCCGAACGTTTCCTTGATGACCCGCTTATAGAGACGCTCCACGAACCGCATCATTATGCCGTAGTCCCAATAGGCGGCATAGCACTCCATCTGGGTGTAGTCCTGCAAGTGCTCCCAGTCGATGCCTTCGTTGCGGAAAATCCTGCCGATTTCAAACACGCGCTCGAAGCCGCCGACGAGCATTTTCTTGAGCGGCAGCTCGAGCGAGATACGGAGATAGAAATCCTCATCCAAGGCATTCAGATGCGTCACGAAGGGCTCGGCGTCCGCGCCGCCCGGCACTGGTTCCAGGACCGGCAGGAACATCTCGCGGAATTCCTCCTCCTTGAGCGCACTCCGGATGGCGTCCCAGAATATTTCCTTCTTCTTGAACAGTTCCCGCTCTTCCGGGTTTACGAGCAGGTCGAGGTAGCGCTTCCGCAGGCGCGTCTCCATGTCCGCCAAGCCGTCCCGTTCCGTCGGTATCGGACGCAGACTCTTTGCGACGATGCGCGCCTCGCGCACGGCGATGCTCCGCTCTCCCCGCTTCGTGCGGAACGGGAGTCCCCGTATCTCCAAAAAATCGCCCCGGTCAAGCGTATCCGCGACGAGCCGGAACCGGTTCGTTCCGCTCTCCTCCAGAACCGCCTGGGCGCTGCCGCGCTCGTCGCGCAGGTCCGCGAACATGATTTTCCCCTGCATCCGTATGCTCCATACTCTCCCGACGAGCGCAACTGGTTTCTTTTTTTTTACGAGCGCGGCAAACGAGTCGCAAAATTCGCCCATATCCATGTCCCGTCTGACCCGTGCGGGATACGGCGGCGCCTCCCGTTCGTACGCATGCAGTTTCTTGATCCGCTCGTTTCTCAACTCTTCTCTCATCCCGATAGTGTCAGGATGTGCCGGCACATCCGTGACTGGTTCTTAATTACAGTAGCCCTCGACTTTGACATGGTTTTTTCTTGCTGCAGCGCCCGATAGTAGAGATTGACACTATCGGGACTTATGTTCAGGAAACCTTCATGATGGAATAGTGCGCTTCGCCCCGCGGCGTCTTGAGCGTCACCTCGTCGCCGACGCGCTTGCCGAGGAGCAGCTTCCCCAGCGACGACTCGTTTGAGATGCTCCCTTTGCTCGGGTTCGCTTCGTCGGAACCTACGATGGTGTACGTCTTTTCCTCGCCGTCTTTCCGCAGCACCACTTCCGAGCCCAAACCCACCACTTCTTTGTTCGGTGATTTTCGTATGATTTCCGCTTGCCGCAGTATCTCGGTCAGGTGGTTGATTTTCTGCTCGAGCCACACCTGCCCGCTGCGTGCTTCCTGATATTCGGAGTTTTCCGAGAGGTCTCCTAGTTGCTTCGCTTCCTTCAGACGTTTCGCGATCTCCTTCCGTCCCTCGGTCTCCAGCCGCTCAAGTTCCTTTTTCAACTCCTCGTACCGGTCTTTTGAAATGTACATAGGTTAGGCGTTGATACGGTTATTATAGTACCACATGAGTACATCGTGTGCTACCGGCACCACGTTCGCCCCTCCCTCCCGCGAATTCTCGATGATGAAGAGGAAAATCAGCTCGGGACGGTCGTACGGTGCGTAGCCGACCGTAAAGGCGTTCGTAGAAACCGTCCCCACCTCGGCCGAGCCCGTCTTCGCCGCCACGGAGAGCGGCAGGAAATCCAAGAGGTGAGCGGTTCCTGCCGGCGAGGTCACCGCCTCGCGCATCCCCTCACGGACGATGTCCAGGTCGTCCGCCCGGAGCGGGATGTTGGAGAGCATTCGCTCCGGCGCATCCTTCGCGATGCGCGGCATGTACAGCTCCCCGCCGTTCGCGATGGCGCTTATGTAGTTCGCGAGCTCGAGAGGGGTGACGGTGAACGACCCCTGGCCGATGGTGACGTGGTATGTGTCACCGACCCGCCAGATGCCGCCGCCGGACGCTTCTTTCCACTCGGGGCTCGGCAGGAAACCGAACGCTTCGGACGGGAGGTCTATGCCGGTCGGCTTATCGAGTTGGAACGTCTGCCACCACGTCCGCAATCGCTCTATCCCCAGTCCCACCTGCTCCCGATAGCCGCCGCCCACGATATAAAAATATTCATCACTCGAAACCGCCAAGGCGCTCCGCATGTTCACCCAGCCGTGCGCTTTCCAGTCGCGGAAAATCGACGGCTGGTCCGGGTGGTACGGATTCGGCAATACGAGGGCGCCGCTCGAGAAGAACTGCTGGTCCGGAGACACGACGTGCTCCTCGAGTGCCGCGAGGGCGACAAGCGGCTTGATGGTAGAACCAGGGTTGTACGTGCCGGAGACCGCCCGGTTGAAGAGCGGTTCCGCGCTGGCGGAGAGATACGACGAGACGCTGTTCACGTCGAAGCTCGGTACCGAGACGAGTGCCCGCACCGCGCCGCCCTGTGCATCGAGCACGATACCCACGCCCCCCTTCGCGCCGAGCGACCGTATCTGTGAACTCAGCCGCTCATAGACGTACTCCTGCAGTTCCTTGTCGATGGAGGTATAGAGCGCTTCCCCCTGCTTCGGTTCGTCCTCGTACTGCCTCCCCTGTATCTCCTGCCGCGCGTTCAGGACGGTTCGTGAGAATCCGTTTATCCCCCGCAGTATCCCGTCGTATTCCTTCTCGAGGCCGGTCTTGCCCACTTCGTCCTCGGGCGTGAGTGATTCATTCCCCAGCAGGTCGCGCTCGTCCGCCAGCCCCGTGTATCCGATGAGGTGGCTGAAGGCGAGGGGGTCGGCAGGGACTCTCGTGTATCCCGATTCCAGCTCCACGCCGGGAATGTTTTGCGCGGTCAGCTCGATGAGCTCGTCGTGCGTGATGTCGCGCGCGAGGAGTAGCCGCCCCAGCCGCCAGTCGTGCTCCTTGAGTTTCGAGAGCACGGCTTCCTCTTCCATGCCGAGCGCCGTGCTGACGCTCTTTAGGACGGCGGCGAGTTGCGCGGCGTCTTTCGGGAGCGTCTTCGCGGAAATGAACACGTTCGTCGATGCGCGGTTTTCGACGAGCGGTTCCCCGTTCCGGTCATAGATGATGCCCCGCGGCGCGGCCGTCGTGTTTTCATAAAACATGTTCGCGCGGGCGATTTTCCGGTACGCGCTCCCGTGCAGGCCGTTGATGAGACATACCTGCACGAGTGCGAGTCCCAAGATGCAGAGCGCAAACGCGCCGAGCACGTAAAACGATTTCCGGTGCACCGGAATTTCAAGCAAGTCGTCTTCTACCGCTTTGTCCTGCAGGATTTCTTCAACCCCGATAGTGTTCCGCCCTCTGAAGGAGTGGCGTCGGCCACCGCGGGGCGGCCTCACACTATCG
>CAYYYM010000010.1:0-7757 GCA_964476325.1 uncultured Candidatus Saccharibacteria bacterium
GAAGGAGTGGCGTCAGCCACCGTGGGGCGGCCTAACACTATCGGGGGCAACCCCTCCGTTCCCGCTGCCACGCGTACAAGAGCGGACTTGCCACAAAGATGGATGAATACGTCCCCGCGACGGTCCCGATGAGGACGACGAGCATGAGTCCGTGGAGCGATGCCGGGCCGAAGATGAGAAGCGCGAGGAGGACGACGACGAGCGTGCCGGAAGTGTTGATGGACCGCATGAGCGTCTCCCGCACGCTCCGGTTGATGACGTCTCCGAGCGGTATCCGCTCATTTTTCTGCTCGAGCAGATGCTCCCGGATGCGGTCAAACACGACGATAGTGTCGTTCACCGAGAAGCCCAGCACGACGAGCAGCCCGACGAGCACTGTCGTATCCACCTCGAAGAGACCGAACCGCCCGAAGAGCGCCGCGGCGCCGAGGGGAACGCTCACGTCATGGAAGAGTGCCGCGAGCGCGGCAAGCGCGTACTTCCACGAGGAGATTCTCGACGACGCTTTGCGGAACGCCCACGCGACGAAGAGCGTGATGGCGACGAGGACGCCGACGAGCGCGAGTGAACTGCGGCGCCACAGCTCGCGCCCCACGGTCGGCCCGACGTCCGAAAAACTGAGGGTCCGCATCGTCCCAAAGGATTGCGTGAGCGCTTCCTCGTATGCGGTCCGCTCCTCGAGCGGCAGCACCGCCATCCGTATCACGATGTCGTCGCCGACACGCGCCGCCTGCGCGCTCACATGAAACGCTGTATCGAGCGCATACTCCACGTCCTGCGCAGAGACCGTCGTCGCATCAAACCGCACTTTCCACGAGACGCCGCCGGAGAGGTCCGCTCCCGGCTGCAGGCCGAAGAGGAGGACGCACAGCCAGCTAACGATGACAATGCCGAGCGCTTCGCCCAAGAATACGCGCCGATGTTTGATGATGTCTATGTTATGCATGGTGGTTTGTTCCCGATACGCGGAGCATCGTCCGGGTGAAAATGACGGCGGTCAGCATGCTGATGGCGACACCGATGAAGAGCGCGAGCGCGAATCCTCGGACGAAGCTCGTCGTGATATAGAAGAGGATGACCGCGCCGAGCATCGTCGTCAGATTGGAATCACGGATGGAACTCCACGCCCGCCGGAACCCGTTCTCGACCGCCTGATGATACGGCATCTGCTCCTTCAGCTCCTCCTTCATCCGCTCAAAGACGAGCACGTTCGCATCCACCGCCATCCCGAGCGACAGTACGATGCCGGCGATGCTCGACACCGACAGCGTCACTGGCACGAGTTTGAAAATGGCGAGGTTCAGGACGGCATACACGAGGAGCGCGATGACGGAATACACGCCGAGCCGGCGGTAGTAGAGGAGCATGTAGAGCGCGACGAGGAGAAAGCCCGCGCCGCCGGCGATGAGCGCCTGGCGGAGGGATTCTTCGCCGAGGAGCGGACTGACCGTTTCCTGGTCTATGAGCTGTATCGGCGCCGGCAGCGCGCCGGCGTTGAAGCGCGCCGCAAGCTCACGCGCGCTCTCGATGGTGAAGTTCCCCGATATCTGCGCTTTCCCTCCCTCTATTTTCTCCTTGACGACCGGCTCCTCGAGCAGTTTGTTGTCGAGGAAGACCGCGATCGGTTTGCCGATGTTCCGCGCCGTGAGGTCCGCGAAGAGTTTCGCCCCCTCGCTCGTAAGCTCGAAATCAATGACCGGCGCGCCCGTGTAGCGGTCGAACGACACGCTCGCCCCCTTGACCTGCCGGCCGGTGAGCCCCGTCGGCACGTACGATGCCGCGCCGTCCGCCCCCGTCGACACCTCGCGGAAATCCAGGCTCGGCGTCGCGCCGATTTCGGCGATGGCGGCATTCACGTCTTTCACGCCCGCAAGCTCCACGACGAGCCGCTCCTCGTCCCCGACACGCTTGACGTACACGCGCGGCTCGCTCACGCCGAAGAGGTCGACGCGCCGCTCGATGACGCTCCGCAGTCCGGAGAGTACGCTTTCTTCGTCAGAGGCGGATATCTGGCTCAGGTCCACCTGGTACTCGAGATAGCTGCCGCCGGCGACATCGAGTCCCAGCCGCCACGGCCGGAATGAGCTGAGCTTCCCCCACAGCGGCTGGTACACGAAGAGTGCGCCGATGACCGTAACGACCGCGAAGCCGACAAGTATGGAAACGTTCCGCTTCATCCCGATAGTGTCAGGACGCACTGGCACGTCCGTCGTTTATTGTTAGATTTTTGTACATCGACATCGACATAATTCCTTGCCTGTATACCGACCGATAGCGGGAACTGACACTATCGGGATTCATTTTCTGAAAAATTTTACCGTTTCAATTAATACTACGTTAAGGAACCCGAATCCCGCAAGCAGGACCCAATCCCCTGCCGTGAGCGGCACCGTGTGCAAAAGGTCCTGGAAAAAAGGAATATACATCGCGGAGGCGATGAGTGCAAATCCCGTAAGGACGGAGATGTTCAGGTACCGGTTGGAAAACGGATTGTACTCCCAGAGATTTTTCCCCAGATCGCGGCAGGAAAAGACGAACATCAGGGAATCGATGGCGATGGCGCCGAAGATGAACGTCCGCGCGTGCGCGATGTCGAAACCGTGGTGCAGGAGATACGAGAAGAGCGCGAAGAGTGTCACGTTCGCCACGAGCGTGATGGCGGTGATGATGCCCCGCATCTCCTTGTTGACGAGCGGCGTATGTCGCGGCTCCGGTTTCCGCCGCATCACGTCGGTCGCCCCCCGCTCGAACATGAACGCGATGCCCGGCAGCGCATCTTCCACGATATTCACCCACAGAATCTGCACGGCAAGCAGGGGCAGCGGCAAGCCAAACATCATGGCGAGACCGACGAGCATAACTTCGCTGAACGCGCTTGAGAGCAGGTACGTGATGACGCGCCGGACGTTGTCCGCCAGCACGCGCCCTTCCCGCACCGCGAGCGGAATGATGGAAAACTCGTCACCGAGGAGGATGAGGTCGGATGTTTCTTTCGCGACATCAGTGCCGCTTCCCAGCGCGATGCCGATGTCGGCGCGCTTCAGGGCAGGTGCGTCATTCACGCCGTCGCCCGTCATCGCGATGACGTCGCCCCGCCGCTGCCACGCTTCCACGATGCGCAGCTTGTGCCGCGGTTCCACCCGCGCGTACACCTTGACGTCTAGTACGCGCTCGTCCAGCTCGCGGTCCGCGAGCCCGTCGAGCTCCTCGCCGGTCATGGAGCGGGCGCGCTCCGGCCCGCCGTTGCGGTCCGGCACGATACCCACCTCCTCCGCCACCGCAAGCGCCGTCCCGACGTGGTCGCCGGTAATCATGATGACGCGTATCCCCGCGCCGCGCGCTTTCCCTATCGCTTCGGCCGCACCCGGCCGCACCGGGTCGCGGAGCGCCACGAGTCCCATAAAGGAGAGTCCGTTCACACCGTTATCGAGGTCCGTCACCGTCGCTGTGCCCACGCCGATGACCCGCAACCCGCCTACCGCCAGCTTCCCGATCTGGGCCCTCAGGCGCTCCCGGGACGGTGCGTCAATGTTGCTCGCCGCCTCGATGAGCGCTTCGGGAGCGCCGGCGAGATACCCGACGAGCGCACCGCCCTTCCGGTGCACCGCGAGGGTGTATCCCCGCGCGGCGTCGAAGGGATACCGCCGCACGAGCGGCTCTTTCTTCTCGAGGGCGGAGCGCTCGATGCCCGCGTCGCGCGCGGCGCGGAAGAGCGCTCCGTCGGTCGGCGTCCCCCGTATGATGCCGCTCCGCCCCTCCGCAAATGCGTTGTTGGCAAGTGCCGCCGCGGAGAGGATGCTCCGCGTGCGGTATCCGCGGTACGAGACGACGCGCTGCAGCGCCATCCGCCCCTCCGTGAGCGTGAGTGTCTTGTCCGTCGCGATGACCGAGACGCTCCCGAGCGTCTCGGCTGACGTGAGGTGCCGCACGACGCCCCGCTCCGCGAGTATCCGCCGCATGCCCACAGCGAGGATAGCCGTCACAGAGACAGGCAGGCCCTCGGGTATGGCAGCAACCGCGACGGCAACCGCGAGTGTGAACATCTCCGAGATGGAAATGCCCGAAACGATGCCGTCCACGAACAAAGCGCCCGCAATCACGCCGATGACGAGCGACAGGAGCCAGGAAAATCGCGCGAGTCGCCGCTGGTACGGCGTGACGCGCTCGCCGATGCCGCCGATGAGTCCCGCGATGTCCCCGAGCTCCGTCCGCATGCCGGTCGCGACGACCACGCCGATACCCCTCCCGACGGCAACGGTCGTTCCTAGATATGCCATGTTGCTCCGGTCCGCGAGCGGCGTCCCGACGTCCACTTCCTGTTCCGATTTGTGGGACGGTATCCATTCGCCCGTGAGCACTGCTTCGTTGATTTGCAAACCGTCCGACTCCGCGATGCGCACATCGGCGGGAATCTTGTCCCCCTCCTCTATCACGACGACGTCGCCGGGAACGATATCCTCCTCGTCCACGATGCGCCGCTCGCCGTCGCGCACCACGCTCGCCGACACGTCAACCGCCGCCTCAAGTTCCTCCAGCGCCCGGCCTGCCTTGCGCTCTTGCACGAACCCGACGCCGGCGTTCAGGAGCACCGCCGCCCAGATGACCAGCCCATCGGTCCGCTCCGCGAAGAGAAAGGTCACGATACCGGCAGCCGCCAGGATGAAAATGAGCGGGTTCTTGAACTGGCGGAAGAAGATGACGAGTGGGGACGGCGCCCGCTTCCGCGGCAGCGCGTTTGTGCCGTACTCCTCGCGGCGCCGCCCTACCTCGCCGCCCGAGAGACCGCGGGAAAGGTCCACGTCGAGCGCGCTCAACACTTCGTCGATGCTCCGTGCATGCCAATCGTCGCGCATACCCGTTATTATACCAGCAAGAGCGCGAACGCTCACCCGCAGCGGTTCACAGCGCCCGCGAAGTACGGTATACTGAGTGTAATGCAAGACGGCATACGCGCATTTATGAACCTGCCGTTCTGGGACATTCCCGTTGCCGGCGACACGGTGGGCACTATCACGGGCGCGCTCGCGCTCTTCGTCGGCCTGGCACTCGTCTTCAACCTGCTGCGGGCACACCTGCTCGGGCGGGCCGAAAAGCTCGCGTCGCGGACGAAATCGGACGCGGACGACGCCTTTCTCGCCGCCATTCGCTCCATACGGCCGCCGTTTTACCTCTTTCTTTCCTTCTATCTCGCGCTCCGAGTGCTCTCCACCGCGGAAGGCATCATGCAGGTCGTCGACACTGTTCTCATCGTCTGGGTCACGTACCAGACGGCGATTTTCGTGCGCACGTTCATCGACCACCTGGCGAAACACCTGAAGGGCGGCGGGAGCCGGTCGGAAACAAGTGCGGCGCTTGACCTCCTCGGCCGCATCGGCAAGGGCGTCGTCTGGGTTATCGGCGCGCTCTTCGTGCTCTCCAATCTCGGCATCAAAATCACGTCTCTCCTCGCGGGCTTGGGCATCGGCGGCGTCGCCGTCGCGCTCGCGGCGCAAAATCTCCTGGGCGACCTCTTCGCCGCGTTCGCCATCTACTTCGACAAACCGTTTATGGTCGGCGACTTCATCATCGTCGGTGACAAGATGGGCACCGTGGAGAAAATCGGCGTCAAAACGACGCGTATCCGCTCGCTCTCCGGAGAAGAAATCGCGATGTCGAACTCGCACCTCGTGAACGCGGAGATACAGAACTACAAACGCATGCAGAAGCGGCGCGCCGTCATCACCTTCGGCGTCGTCTACGGTACGCCGGCGGACAAACTCCGCCGCATACCGGAGCTCGCGAAGCGGGCGGTGGAATCGGCGGAGCTCACTACGTTCGACCGCGGCTTTTTCAGTAAGTTCGACGACTCCTCCGTCTCGTTCGAGCTCGTCTACTATCTCGACAGCGCCGACTACAACGTGTACACGGAGCAAAACCAAGCTATCGCATTCACGCTGAAAGAACTTCTGGAAAAAGAAGGCATTGAGATGGCGTTCCCCACCCGCACCGTTTATCTGCACACTCCCACTCCCTAACCCCAGCAAGATAAGAAAAGAGGCGCCTGAGAAATATCAGGCGCCCGTGTGAGATGTGTTGTTTGGTCATGCGATAATCACCTCAGGGGCCTGCAGTATTTTTGCCGCACGAGCGGCAATGTGGTCGGCGAGCGGAACGGCAGATGGGGGCGGATTCAGATATTCTATGGCGAGTCCGCCCTCCCGGCTGAAAATCACGGAGAAAACTCGACGCTTACTAAAGGCGGCGCGCCCGCGATGCAATAAGCTGAGCCCGCTCTGGATGCCGGAGAGACGGTTGGTAATCCGCTCCATATACCGCTTGAAGACAACCTCGCCGAGAAAATGGCTTTCCGGCCCCCCGAGACGCATCCACCGAACACCGAAGGTCTGTTCGTCGAGCGTCCCCGACCCCTGGAGCTCACCGTCACCGCAACGGTTGCATATCTCCTGAAACAACACCTGCACGATATTGATGCTGTCCATATCAGCACCTCCTCGTTGGATCTACTTGAGTTATACTCCCCTCCGCCCCCTTCTACAACCCCGAGGTCACACATCCGCCAGCCGGCGGCTTGTGGGTCCTCGGGGGGTTGAAATACCGCCGTTCCGGCAAAATCACTTGAGCGTATTCCTCCCTCTCAATTCCCGGTGGTAGCGAATCGCGAAGCGGTGTGCCTCGTCCCGCACGCGGATGAGCGTCGCTTCCGAGACGCCACTCGGCACGCACCCGACGAACTCGTTCTTTTTTCGCGTCGGCCCCTTCGCGATGCCGACAACCGGCGCGGAAATGCCGTATGCGGAAAGCACGCTCTTTGCCGCATTTACCTGCGGCTTCCCGCCGTCGATGAGAAACAGGTCCGGGAGCGGCCAGTCATCCTGCGGCGGGAGATGGTTCAGGCGCCGCGAGAGCACCTCCTTCAGCATGCCGACGTCTCCCCCACTCTCTTCCTTCACGGCGCGTATGCGGAACTTGCGGTACTCGTTCTGCGACGGCTTGCCGTTTTTGAAAACGACCATCACGCCGACGGCGGACGTGCCCGAGATGTTTGAGATGTCGTATCCCTCGAGCCGTTCCGCCTGCTCGTCCGGTTCCGTATCTTTGCCAATGAGTGCGACGTCGTTCACGTGCGTCAGGGCAAAGAGCTGCCGCTTCACGCGCGCCGCTTCCTCGTACTCCTGCCGTTTCGCATACCCCTGCATCTCACGCTCGAGCCGGCGGATGACGTTTCGCTTCTCACCTTTCAGGACTTGTTTCAGCCCGCGTAGGTCGCGCCGGTATTTCTCGAGGTCGACGTCCCCCGTGCACGTCCCGGGACACAGCCCCATCTGCGCGTCGAGGCAGGGGCGTTCGAACGTCCCGACCTGATGCGGACTGTGCGTGCTGAAGGGGAAAATTTTACGCAAAAGCTTCAGCGCAATCGTGATTTGCGAACCGTGTACAAAGGGTCCGAATGCCCGCTTTTTCTCTCTGTCGGTCAGCTCCTTCCCGCGCATGACTTTCACCTGTCCTCCAACGGAGGACCTTCCTCTAGAGGGCGGATACGGTTTGATGACGACATACGGGAAACTTGTATCGTCCTTCTCCCGCACGTTATAGGGAGGATAGAACTGCTTGATGAGCTGCGCTTCGAGGATGAGTGCCTCGAGCGCGCTGTCGGTTTCCCGCGTCTCGATGTCGGCTATCAAGCTCACGAGCCGCTCGATGCGGCTGTCATGCGGCCGGTCGAAATAGCTCCTGACGCGGCGCGACAAATTCGCCGC
>CAYYYM010000010.1:7857-11440 GCA_964476325.1 uncultured Candidatus Saccharibacteria bacterium
GGCTGTCATGCGGCCGGTCGAAATAGCTCCTGACGCGGCGCGACAAATTCGCCGCTTTCCCGACGTACAGAACATTCCCCTTCTTATCCTTCATGAGGTACACCCCGGGATGCTGCGGAATCTTCGCCAGTAGGTTTTTGATGTCTTTCTGACTCATAACCATTTCATAATACCCGGTCACATGATACTCGGTATCGCACGCATTATTGTATGATACTCGGTGTCGCACGCGAAGCGTGAGTCACCGAGTATCACTTGGTCGGCAAGGGAAAATTACCTGACCTCCGATCCCGGACACACCTCCCTATCGGGCCCGATAAGCACGATATTGTCTTCGTCTCCGCCCGCGGCAAGCAGCATCCCTTGGCTCTCAAGCCCCATAAGTTTCCGCGGAGCGAGATTTACGACAACGACCACCTGCCGCCCGACGAGCGCTTCCGGCTCGTAGTATTTCGCGATACCGGCGATGATGTGCCGCTCTTCCGTCCCGATATCAACGCGCAGCTTCACGAGCTTCTCTGAATCCTCAACCCGCTCGGCGGAACGGACCGTCCCGACCCGCAGCTCAATGTTTTTAAAATCTTCAAAAGATATCATATCCGTAAATCAAGATTCATCCAGTATAATTCTGTTTTTGAATTTTCCTCTCTCTTCCGCCTTCGTCTCCCTGACGTTTTCTACCGATTCCTTATCGAACTTCTTATAGTCCGCAATCGCAGCGATAACCTCGCATAAATCGGCGAATTCCTCTACGCTCTCATCTTCTTCAAACTCCCGAATTTCCTCAAACAACTTCGCTTTCAACTTTTCCCAATATTCCTTATCGTCCGCAACGTGATAAATCGGCGTCTCACCTTTTTTCTTAATGTATTCGGGGATCTTGTCCCGGACAAGTTTGTTGTACTTTGTCATATTGATGCCTCAAGTGTAATTATTTCCATCTCATCATACCCGCTCAACTCCCGCACCATATCTTCCGTAAGTTCGTTGAAATGTTCATATACCCGCTTCAGTTCCTCAATACCGCCACGTATATTCTCAACCGATATGATGTTCACATCGGTTCCCCATTCGGTTGTTACGACATCTCCCGCCTCGAACTTCTCGCATTCATCCCCGACCCGAACCGTCCAGACAGTTTTACCGCTATCAAGCCGCTCCCGCACATCATCCCGCTCACCCGCTGGAAAAGTTATCAACTCGGACTTCTTGGACTTCTTCATAAAACATCCTCTAACGGATAAACATCCAGCGCGACTTCCTCATAGGGATGTACCTCTTTGATTGCCGCTATGACGTCCTGCAGAAGCGCGCGGTCACATACTGTCTCCACCCGCTCCTCCCGGACCACCTCCGGTTTACCGAGTTTACCTATCGCCGGATGCGCACCGGTCTCCGGTCTGAATCGACCAACGCCTTTCGCGGAAAAACTGCAGTGCGAATACTTCCCGAGTTTCCCCGCTCCCGCTTCCCCCATCGCCTTACGAACCGCATCTGCATGCGTCTCCGGCACAAACACCACTATCTTTACTATCTCGGATTTTTTCATAACTCCCAAATTTCAAATTTTATCATATAATGTTATATGATAAAATTTCATTTCTTACGACTTTTTGTGCCTCCGGGAGCTCTCCGCTGTTTCCGGGGCGGCGCATCGGCAAGGTCAGCGAGGTTAAAAAGCAGGAAGTGAAGTGGATAATGCTTCTTAAGCCACGCGAAGCTGCCGTATTGTCCCGATTCCACCTGCTTTTGCTTCACCCTCCCCTGCCGCACGAGTTCTTTCTCAAGCTTTGGAATCATATCCTCATACCCGCCCGTATCGCCGCGAAGCCATCGGTGGACATTCGTAATCGTTACATAACTCACTTTCATTTCCCTGCGGATATCTTCATACCCTTGCCGTTGCAACAAGCGGCGCGCTATCTGTATCCGCCGGGCAAGCATAACCGCTTCACTCTCGCTCAAGAGCGTCTTGAAAAAGTTCTCAATCTCATCCCGGTTCTCCAAAAGCGCCACCATACTCCACAGCTCATTCAGTAATCCCCGCTTCTCAAACTGCGACAAACTTTCCGGTCTCACCTTAGACATATATTCATTATACTACCATCGGAGAGGAGGACGAGAACCAAAATACTATCATATAACGTTATATGATAGTATTTGCTCATCTATTAACTTCGGTCGCAGGAGCTTACAGAAGCTTGAAGGTAATAATTCTGACGGGCGTGTCACCGTTCACGGAATCACCGTAGTATGTCCGGTTCAACGCCACAATTTGCTCGCGACTTTCCCATCCGTTCGCCTTCATCTCCTCATCAGTCGTCTCGTCAAGCCGCTTTTCGTCGACGCGGACGATGTCCGCTTCGCCGAATTTCTCGCCCGTATCCCAATTCACGAGTTCAATTTTATCTCCTTCGGAAAGATTTTTATCATCGAAAAGTCGCCACGTGACCGTCTTTTCGCCGCTTAATATTTTCGGAACAAGATGTTCCCTGAATTTCATCGTTTTCATGCCTGCTTTGACGCGAGTTTCAAATACACCTCGCGCAGAAGTTTGGCATCATCCAGCGCGTGGTGCTCCCGATATCTCGTATGGTCGATTCCCAACTCTTGGTAAAAATTGTTCTTATCACCGTGGTAATAACTCTCTGGGCTCATTCCGAGACTAAAGAGGACCGATGCGAAATCAATCGGTATCCAGTGAAACGGCGTCCCATCGGTTCCGCATAATTTGTAAAGATAGAGCGCATCAAACTGATTCACGTATGCGACCATAAAAGGTTCTTTGTTTCCCACAAAATCTTTTAATTTTCTAATTGCCTCTCCTCTCTCAATTTTCTCTTCCGCAAGAAATGGAACTACATGCTCCTGTACCCAGTCATCCACGGCACCGTCCCATTCCAGTTCAATGTATAATTCCTCGCCGTTTGGTTTCACGAGCCCTATAGAAAGCAACTCTCCTTTATAAGGGTCTAAACTCGTAAACTCGGTATCGACGAATAGGATATTATCTGAAAATGGCGTGAAAGGTTTCATTTCCTAATTTTTGAAACTTTATTCACCGTAATCCACGCCGCCATCGCTCCGAAACCGGTTTTGTCGATTTCAAACGGCTCAACCTCCCGCGGATTCTTGAGGAACACGAGCACACAATACTTCTTATTCTTGAATCGTTCAAAGAATGCGGGAATGTTTGCTTCATCAAGTCCATCATCTTTGTAGTATGTGTCGAGTAGTTCTTTCACTCTACTCGGCGTCAGATCGGCGAACTGCAGAATCTTCCCGACTTCCGCTCTCACACGCACCGGCTCGCCGGAGTCCTTGAAATAAATCGTATCGCCGGGTTTTACCGCATCCCACGGCTTGCACTTGGTCACGGACCAGCGCGACTCGATTGTCTTCCGTCCATCCAGAATTTTCGGCAAAAGTCCCCACGATTTCCGCATAATCGCCACGTGGTCCATATACTGTTAACCGTTATAGAATTGCCTGAACTTCTTCGCGGCAAGTTCAATCAAAATCCTGCCTCGCTCGCCCCAGTTCAGTTTTTCGACGGCGGTACCCAAACCCACAACTTCCCTGG
>CAYYYM010000010.1:11540-19372 GCA_964476325.1 uncultured Candidatus Saccharibacteria bacterium
CGCTCGCCCCAGTTCAGTTTTTCGACGGCGGTACCCAAACCCACAACTTCCCTGGCAACCGCCTTGCCGCACGGGTCGGCAATCGGCTCGTCCAGCAGTTTCACCTTCGCCCAATAGCGCAATTGGTAGGTTTCTTTCTCCTGCCCGACGCGAATATTTTTCATATATCCTATCATCGCGCAATCCAGAACCTCACAGGCGATTTCTTCTCTGACTTCTCGCTTCAGGGCGATTTCAAAAGTTTCTCCCGATTCCACCGAACCACCCGGTAACCCGTAATAACCGTCAATGTGCTTATATATGACGATATGATTATCATCTACGAATGGGATTGCCTGAACCTGGGTTATCGGATGCAACCCTTCAACCGAATCGGCCTCGTATAATTCAACGTCATAAGAAATACCTTTCCAATCCAATCTACCCTTGTGTATCAATTTGTTCCGATTTTCAGTGAACTCGCTCATACGTTTAAGAATACGCTTTATTTCAACACTTTCTTCAGGTACTTCCCCGTCTCGCTCTCCGCAACGAGCGCGATGTCTTCCGGCGTGCCGGTTGCGACAACTTTGCCACCCTTCACGCCCCCGCCGGGCCCGAGGTCAATAACCCAGTCGGCGGATTTGATGACATCCAGGTTATGCTCGATGACGAGAATCGTATTCCCCCGCTCAATGAGCTTCTGCAGCACGTCAATGAGCTTCTTCACGTCGTCGAAATGAAGTCCCGTCGTCGGTTCGTCGAGGAGATAGAGCGTCCGGCGGCGGAGATTCGGCTCGCCGAGTTCCTTCGCGAGCTTCACGCGCTGCGCTTCTCCGCCGGACAAAGTCGGCGCCGGCTGGCCAAGCTCGAGGTACTCGAGCCCGACTTCCGAGAGCACCTTCAGCCGGTCGCGGAGCCACGGGATATCGCCGAAAAACTCGAGCGACTCCTCCACGGTCATCCGGAGCACGTCGTAAATCGTCTTGTCGTGATACTCCACCTCCAGCGTCTCGCGGTTGTACCGCTTCCCTTCGCAGGCATCGCACGTCACGTACACCGTCGGGAGGAAGTGCATCTCGACGGCTTGGTACCCGTACCCTCCGCACTTCTCGCACCGCCCGCCGGGCACGTTGAAGCTGAACCGCCCCGGCTTATACCCGCGGATGCGCGCCTCCTCGGTGGAAGCGAAGAGGTCGCGGATATGCCCCCAGGCACCGACGTACGTCGCGGGATTCGAGCGCGGCGTCCTGCCGATGGGCGACTGGTCGACGTCAATGACGCGGTTCACATACTCCGTTCCCGTGATGCGTTTATGCTTCCCCACCTTGTGCTCCGTGTGATAGAGCGCGTTCGAGAGCGCCTTGTAGAGCACATCCATCATCAAGGTCGACTTCCCCGAACCGGATACGCCGGAGAGAACCGAGAGCCGCTGGAGCGGGATGGACACGTTGATATTCCGCAGGTTGTGCGCGGAGACGCCTTCCAGGCGGAGCGCGGCGGACCCTACCTTCCGCCGTTCGGGGATAGGAATCTCCTTGTCTCCCCGGAGGTAATCGAGCGTGAGCGACGTCACCTTCGTATCTTTCAAAATGCCGGGCAGGGAACCCTGTGCCACGATTTCGCCGCCGTGCACACCTGGGCCGGGTCCGACGTCCACGAGATAGTCGCCCGAGAGAATGGTCTCGGGGTCATGCTCCACGACGATGACGGTATTCCCGAGGTCGCGCAAGCGGTGCAGCGTCTTCACGAGCTTCTCGTTGTCGCACTGGTGCAAACCGATGGTCGGCTCGTCGAGAACGTACAGGGTGCCTGTGAGCCCGGAACCGATCTGCGACGCGAGTCGGATGCGCTGGGATTCGCCGCCGGAGAGCGTGCCCGCCTTGCGGTCGAGCGTCAAATATTCCAGCCCGACGTCAAGCAGAAACTGCAGCCGGTTTACGATTTCCCGGAGCGGGGCTTCGGCGATTTCCGAAAACTTCTTGTCCCGCTTCCTGCCAAGCTTCGTGAAAAACGCGTACGCCTCCTCGATGGAAAAGGCAGTTGCCTGCGCGATGTTGCGCTCGCCCACGAGGACCGAGAGCGCCTCCGGCCGCAGACGCTTCCCTTCACAGACGGGACAAAGCGTCTCGGACATAAAGCCGTCGGTTCCGAGTCCGTGGCATGCCTCGCACGCGCCGTACGGGCTGTTGAACGAGAAGAGGCGCGGCTCGATTTCGGGAAACGAAATGCCGTCGTCAGGGCACATAAGCTCCGTCGAAAACGTCACCTCGTCCTGATTCCCCGCCTGGAGCGCGACGAGCCCGTTGCTGTACTTTACGGCGGACTCGACCGCCTCGGCGAGCCGCAGGCGGTTGTCCTTGTCGGAGAAATCCATGCCGAACGGTATCTTGTCGACCACGAGTTCGATGGTGTGCCGTTTGTTCTTCTCCAGAGTCACCCGGTCGCGGAGCGAAACTATATTTCCGTCGATGCGCGCCTCCGCGTACCCCCACGACAGAAAGTCATAGAGAAGCTGATAGTATTCTCCTTTCCGCCCGCGTACGACGGGCGAGAGGATGTAGAGTTGTCTCCCTTCCTGTTCCCGCGCGTACGCGGCCGCGGCGTCAACGATTTCGTCGACGCTCGTCTCCCGGAGCTCCCGGCCGCAGACGGGGCAGTGCGCCACACCGACGCGCGCGAAGAGCACGCGGAGATAGTCATAGATTTCGGTAATCGTCGCGACGGTCGAGCGCGGATTCGCGGAGTGGCTCTTCTGATCTATAGAAATTGCAGGCGATAGGCCGGTAATCTCGTCCACGTCCGGCTTCTGCATCTTCCCCAAGAACTGCCGCGCGTACGCGGAGAGCGACTCGATGTACCGCCGCTGACCCTCGGCAAACAAGGTGTCAAACGCCAAGCTCGACTTCCCGCTCCCCGAGAGGCCGGTAAAGAGCACCATCTGGTGCTTCGGAATTTCGAGGCTGATATTCTTCAGGTTATGCTCTCGCGCCCCCTTGATTTTTATTTTGTCTTCCATAATGGACTGTTATGATTGATTCCCGAAATCAATCAAACTTCTTTCTCAAGCAGCTTGATTTCGTCCCGCAGGAGCGCCGCGAGCTCGAAGTCCAGGAGTTCCGCCGCATCCTTCATCTCGCTCTTCTTCCGCGCGATGAGCTCCTTCAGCGTCCGCTTCGTCTTGGGCACCGTGAGCGTCTCGAGCTCCAGCACTTCTTCCACCGGGATGATGTCCGATATCTCCTTCTCAATGGTCTTCGGCGTGATGTGGTGCGCTGTGTTGTACGCGAGCTGCTTCTGCCGCCGCCGCTCCGTTTCCTGCACCGCATGCCTGATAGAATCGGTCTCCTCGTCCGCATACATCACCACCTCCCCGCGGACGTTCCGCGCCGCCCGGCCGATGACCTGGATGAGCGACGTCCCGCTCCGCAGGAATCCTTCCTTGTCAGCATCGAGGATGGCGACGAGGGAGACCTCCGGCAGGTCCAGTCCTTCGCGCAGGAGATTCACACCGACGAGCACTTCGTAATCGCCTTTCCGCAGTTTCGTGAGTGTCTTGATACGGTCCAGGGTCTTCACGTCGCTGTGCAAATAAGCAACTTTAAAATGTTGCTTATTTGCACCCTGAGCTTGTCGAAGGGTTTCCTTATCCCCGGTACCACTCAAGTAATCCGCGAGGTCCTCCGCCATACGCTTTGTAAGCGTCGTGACAAGGACGCGCTCGTGCGCCGCGACGCGCTCGCCGATGCGCGCGATGAGGTCGTCAACTTGCCCTTTTCCGCCGGAGGCGGATCCTCCTCTGGAGGATGCCGGTCTAATAATTATTTTCGGGTCGACGAGCCCCGTCGGACGGATAATCTGCTCGACAATCCGCTTGCTCACGCGGTACTCGTATTCCGCCGGCGTCGCCGAGGTGTAAATCGCCTGTCCGATGCGTTCGTTGAATTCTTCAAAGGTGAGGGGGCGGTTGTCGGCCGCTGACGGCAGGCGGAATCCGTACTCGATAAGCGTCGCTTTCCGCGAACGGTCTCCGGCAAACATGCCGCGGAGCTGGGGAATCGTCACATGCGACTCATCAATGACGGTGAGAAACGGCCCAAATCCCGATTCCTGGAAATAGGTAAGGAGTGTTTCCGGCGGCTCGCCGGGTGCGCGTCCCGAGAGGACGCGGGAATAGTTCTCTATCCCGTTGCAATACCCGACCTCGCGCATCATCGCGATGTCGGCTCTCGTCCGGCGCTCGAGGCGCTCCGCTTCGAGATACTTCCCATCCGCCTCGAATACCGCGAGTCGTTCCGCAAGTTCCCGTTCGATTGCATCGAGCGCATCCGCGCGCTGCGCTTCTTCGGTGATGAAGTGCCGCGCCGGCGCGATGAAGACGGATTCGCCGTCGCCGTACGCGCGGAGTACCGCGCGCGATGTCGGGTCGATTTCTCTCACGCCGGTCACGACGTCGTCCTCAGTCCGCACTTCGTAAATCACCTCCCGCTCGGCGGGCATAATTTCCCAGGTGTCGCCGTGCAGGCGGAACGTGCCGCGCTTCAGGTCGGCACTCGTGCGCTTGAACTGGTTCCGCACCAGCTCGCGGATGAACGCTTTTCGTTCCAGCGCGTCGCGGGGTGAGATTTCCATGAGGCGGGCGCGGTATGTCGCGGGATTCCCGAGTCCGTACAAGCTTGATACGGATGCGACGACGATGGTATCCGGCCGCGTCAGAACCGACGTCGTCGCCGCGTGGCGCAGACGGTCAATTTCGTCGTTCACCATCGCCTCTTTGCCGATGTACGTATCGCTCGAGGGAAGGTATGCTTCCGGCTGGTAATAGTCGTAGTACGAGACGAAATAGTGCACACTGTTATGCGGAAAGAGCATCCTGAACTCGTTGCAGAGCTGCGCGGCAAGGGTTTTGTTGTGCGCGATGACGAGCGCCGGCATCCCCGCGTTCTTGATGACGTTTGCAATCGTGAAGGTCTTGCCGCTCCCCGTGACGCCGAGGAGCGTCTGGCGGGCGTACCCCTTCTTGAGACCGTCCGTGAGCTTCACAATCGCCTCCGGCTGGTCCCCCGCCGGTTTGTTCTTGGATATGAGTTCGAATCCGCTCATACGTTTCTTGTCCGACCCTCAACGTCGGACACGCGCACATAGCACAAGCCGCCCCTATCTTCACTCCCTAGGGGGTACTATCACTATATAAGAAAAACGTCCGACCTTCAAATCGGACGCGGTTCGCCCGTTAACTGTCAGATTCCCGTGTTAGATTCCCGAAACCAATCACGCGTGATTGGTTTCGGGAATCTAACATAGCTATGCTTCTTTCGATTCTGCTGCGGGAGCTTCCGGGGTCGCCTCCTCGGCGGCCGGCGGCGCAACAGGAGCTTCTTCGACGGCCGGCGCGGCTTCGGGCTCCGGAACCGCTTCCTCCGCCGTCGGAGCCGCTGCCGCTTTCGGCGCCTCGGGCTGCCGCTTTTTCGGCTTCCTGCTGTGCACCGGACGCTTGGGGCCTTCCACCACTCGCGCGCGGACAAGCAGGTTATACACCGTGTCGCTCGGCTGCGCCCCGCGCGAAAGCCAATACGCCACGCGTTCCTTGTCGACGCGGGCTTCATCCGTGTGGCGGTTGACGAAGCCGATGTCTTCCACAAACTTGCCCTTCAGCTTCTTACTCGCTTCAGTCACCACGACCCGGAAACTCCGTTGTCCTTTGCGCCCCACGGGACGCAACCGTATCGCTAACATGCCGATTTTGTCCGAGTGAAACGAGGTGACAAAACCGAGCACCCCGCCCTCTTACGAGTGTTAGAACCTTGAATATGTTTCATGCGCAATACCAGAAAAGATAATAGATTACGGAAAAGAATGCAAGGGCAAGAGGGCGGGGTCACGTTCCGACAGCCGAACATCATTCGCCTCCGGCTCTGATGTTCGGGCCGTCACGAGAGTTTCAAGGACAGCACCTTCGAGACGCCATCATCCCCCATCGTCACGCCGTAGAGCACGTTGAGGGACTCTATCGTAATCCGGTTATGCGTCACGACGATGAACTGCGCCGATTCCGAGAACTGCCCGATGAGTTCAGCGAAGCGCACCGCGTTCGACTCGTCGAGCGCCGCGTCGATCTCGTCCATCACGAGGAAGGGCGGCGGCGAGATGGATATGAGCGCGAAGAGCGCCGCGAGTGAGACGAGCGAGCGCTCGCCACCCGAGAGTGCGTCCGCGCTGTGCAGGCGTTTCCCCGGCATCGTGAGCTCCAGGGCAACGCCCTGCACTTCCTCCCCGTCACCCTCGCCGACGAGGGACAGGCGCGCGCCGCCACCCCCGAACATGCGCTTGAAATACGCGTTGAACGACGTGTTGATGTGCTGGAACGCCTTGCGGAAATCGCCGTGCAGCCGGACATCCAGGTCCTTGATGAGCGTCGAGAGGTGTTCCGAAGAGGTCTGCAAGTCCGCAAGCTCGCGGGAGAGGAATCCGTATCGCTCTTCCGCTTCCTTCGCTTCCGCGAGCAGCTCCTCGTCTATCTCCCCGACGGCGGCGAGCTGCGAGAGCATGCGGCGGATGTTCGCCCGCGCCTCTTCCGTATCAAACGGTTCATCCGTCGCCCGGGCGCGGGCGAGGTCGAAATCAACCGACGCCGCCTCCCGCGCAAGTTCGTCTTCCTTGAGCCGGACGCGCTCGAGGCCGAACCGCGCTTCCTCGGCGCCGCGCTCGAGTTCGCGCACGCCCTGCCGCGCATCTTCCAGCGCCGCAACCGCCTGCTTGAATGCATCGAGCGGCGCGGTCTTCGGCGCGCCCGGTACCGCAATGAGCGCCTCAAATTTCGCGACCCATGCCGCAACGCGCGAAGAAAGTGATGTGGCATCTCCCCGCAGGGCGCGCTTCATCTCGCTCACGAATTCCCGGACCGCTTTCTTGATGTCTCCCACAGAACTCTTCCGGGGCGCGCCTGCGTCGAGCGCCGCTTCGGCGCGCGCGACCGCTTCCACAAGCGACTGGACGCGTTCTTCCGCGGCGCGCTTCGCTTTGTCCCGCTCCGCAACCGTCCGCTCGCCCGTCTCCCGTTCCCGCCGCAGCGCCTCTGCAAGGTTTCCGAAATATGCGCTCGAGAGCGCGGAGAGGCGCTCCTTGACGGCGTCACGGCGCTCCCACTTCCGCACCTCGCGGCGCAGGAAGACGAGGTGCGGCTCGAGCTCGCTCAGCTGTGCGGCAACTTGTTCCATATTGCTCCCTGCACGCTTGAGCCGTCGCGCGGCGCGCTTCTTCTTGAGTCGGAACTCGTTCAAACCCAGGAGCTCTTCTATCATCATCCGCCGTTCCGCCGGCGTGGCGCGGACAAAAAGGTCGGCATCGCCCTGCCCGACGATAGCGAAGCTGCGCGGGCCGAGCCGCGCGCGCGCCAGAAATTCCTCCACGTCCCCCAGCTTTACCTCCCTGCCGTTCAGCGTGAGCTGACTCACGCCGTCACGCGTCACCCGCCGCTCCAGGGCAACTTCCGCCGATTCGACGGGAAACGTCCCGTCGTCGTTTCTGAAAACCGCGGTCACCCTCGTGAGAGACCCTCTTCCGCGCTTCTCGTTCCCCGCGAAGATGAGCTGCTGGGCCCCGTCGCCCCGCAACTGCTCGGCGCGACGCTCTCCCAGAACCCACCGGAGCGCGTCGACGACGTTTGATTTCCCCGAACCGTTCGGGCCGACGATGCCGACCAGGCGGTCGTCCATGTCTAAAACTTCCTTCCCCGCAAAGGATTTGAATCCTTGGAGTTCCAAACGGATAAGCCGATTCATCCCGATAGTGTCAGGGCGTGCTGGCACACCCGTCGTCTGATAATCGAACCTTGTTCATACATGCCTTGAAAT
>CAYYYM010000011.1:0-5831 GCA_964476325.1 uncultured Candidatus Saccharibacteria bacterium
ACCGTGGGGCGGCTTAGCACTATCGAGGTCTACCCCGATAGTGTTCCGCCCTCCGGAGGAGTGGCGCCAGCCACCGCGGGGCGGCTTAGCACTATCGAGGTCTACCCCGATAGTGTTCCGCCCTCTGAAGGAGTGGCGCCAGCCACCGCGGGGCGGCTTAACACTATCGGGGTTGACTTCGCCGAAATAAACCCCGCATTCGTGGAGCAGATAAAAATAAATCTGGAGAAAAACGGCTTTGATTGGTTTCGGGAATCTAACAGGCCTGTTAGATTCCCGAAACCAATCATACGGATATATCAGTCCGATTTATTCGAGAGCGTCCCGGAAGGGAACCGCTACGACTACATCCTCGCGAATCCGCCATACGTCGGCGAGCATGACCCGATTGACGAGGAGGTGGTGCGATACGAACCGCACGGGGCGGTCTTTGCCGGAGAAGACGGTCTCGCCTGCATCAGACGACTCGTCCGCGAAGCGCCCGCGTTTCTGAAACCCGACGGCGAGCTCTGGTTTGAATTCGCTCCGTACCAGAAAGACGCCATCGCCGCCCTTGTTAGATTTCGGGAATCTAACAAAATGTTAGATTCCCGAAATCTAACAATACAATTCCACGAGGACCAGTACGGGAGGTGGCGGTATGCCGTCGTGAGGCGGGCAGCTACTGCAGAATGAGCTTGAAAACAGCCTCGTAGGTGAGGAGCGTCTTTACGTATTCGCGGAGCCGTTCGGGAGAGACGTCGCGGTAATGTTCCGCCATATGGGCGGTGTGGTGTTCGACGGCCGCGTCGTCCGGCGTCACTCCTTCCTGCTTGGCGATTTCCTGCATCAGAATCTGCCCCTTGATTTCGTCCGCGATGCGTTCCCGTTCCGTTTCCCAGAACTGCGCCTCGGTTTTGTCGAGTTTCGCGAGATAATCAGAGAGTGTTTGCTTACTTTCTTTAAGCGCCTTATGTAGGTTCTCTTTGATGCGGGCGAGTTCTAGGTCAACGGCGATAGCGGGAATGTCGAATGTGGCGTGCGAGCGGAGCGCCTGCACGATGGTGTCGCGTTCCCGTTCGTGCTGCGCGAGCGCTTTTTCCATCGTGATGTTGACGCGGAGTTTCGCCTTGAAATCTTCGACGTCTTTGAAATCGCCCAGCGATTTCACGAATTCATCGGTGAGGCCGGTTTCTTCCGCGCCGCGTTCCTTGAGCAGATGCCCGACGGTCTCGTCAATCTCCGCGTCGGTTGCGGCGGGTTCGCCGTCCCGCTTCACCCGCTCCACGGCTTCCTTGCCGACTTTGCGGTAGTCGGGGAGGCGTACGTCGGGATACACGCCGACCCGCGCTTCGAACTCCAAGGGGCTCCCGAGCGCGAGCTTCGTGACGTGTATCTGCGGGGGCGTGACGGGGGAAAGTTCGTAATCCTTCGCGAGCGCGCGGTACGCGTCCTCAAGCGCGAGATGCGCCGCGTGGTCCAGGATGAGATTGTGGTCGAGCTTCCCGCGGAGCATGTCCTCGGGCACGTGTCCCTTGCGGAAACCGGGGAGCTCGATGTCTCTGCCGAGTTCCCGGACGGCGCGCCTCTCGCAGGCGGAGAGCACATCGGCGGGAACCTCCGCCTTGATGGTAACCTCGCTCTTCTTTACCGGCGAGACGTGCGCGTTCGCGTATGCGGTCGGCCGCGTTTCGTTAGGCATTAGGGGACACCGTATCATATAATAAAGGCATGAGCAACAAAGCGGAACGGCGAAAACGCGCCCGCGCGCTCAACCGCAAGCTGAAGGAACTGTTTCCTGACGCCGGTACGGCGCTCGCGTATCGTACGCCGTGGCAGCTTGTCGTCGCGACCATCCTCTCGGCGCAGTGCACCGATAAAAAAGTCAACGAGGTGACGAAGCGGCTCTTCAAGAAATACCGGACGCTCGCCGACTACGCGAACGCGAAGCAGGAGGAATTCGAGCAGGACGTCAAACCGACCGGCTTTTACAAAAACAAGGCGAAGCACATCATCGCCGCGGCGCGAATGGTGAAGGAACAATTCGGCGGCAGGGTGCCGCGGGAAATGGACGAGCTAACATCGCTCCCCGGCGTGGCGCGCAAGACGGCGAACGTCGTCCAGCAGAACGCGTTCGGCATCACGGAAGGCATCGCCGTCGACACGCACGTGGAGCGGTTCGCGCGGAAGTTCGCGCTGACCGACGAATCGGACCCCGCGAAAATCGAGCGGAACCTGATGGAACTCCTCCCCAAATCGGAATGGAAGGGATTTTCCCATCGGCTCATCGACTACGGCAGGGCGTACTGTCCGGCGCGCCGGCACGACTGCGCCGAGCATCCGCTCACGAAATTGTACCCGCCGGCGGCACGCCGGTGGCCGTAATGGTATACTGAAGACATGCAGATGCATCTCACGGCGACCGAGCTCGAGCTGACTGCTCCGCTCAAGGTATACGTCGAGCGGCGGCTGAAATTCGCGAACAAACTTCTGAAGCGCTTCGAGCGCGACGGGGAAATCGCGCTCTACGTGGAGGTCGCGCGCACGACACGCCACCACCACAAGGGCGAGGGTGTCTACTATGCGGAGGCGACCGCGGTGGTGGACGGGGAGACGGTGCGGGCGGAAGCGCACGCGGAAGACGCCCGGAAGGCGATTGACGAACTGCGGGACATACTGAAGCGCGAGTTCCGTGCCCTGAAGGAGCGGCGCACGGGGAAGCGGCGCGGCATACGCGCGCTGAAACGGTGGCGCTGAAGCGTTGAGTTGACGATATCCGTCGTTTCTGTGATAGTGAAAACGTGGTAATCCAGGAAAGGTCGGTAAATCTGACGTGACGTGATTGAGAGACTATGGCGGCAGAAGAAGCAGACAGGGAGTTTGTGGAAACTCTTGTCAAGGCGATTGTTGACCACCCGGAAGACGTGCATGTCGACCGGAAGATTGACGAGATGGGCGTACTCCTCTCGCTCCGCGTGCACCCGATGGATATGGGACAGGTTGTCGGACACCAGGGCTCGACGGCAAAGGCAATCCGCACCCTCCTTCGCATCGTCGGCGTGAAAAATAACGCCCGGGTGAACCTTAAGATCGAAGAGCCGAATCGCAACGGACAGGAAGCGTAAGCGGAACGTGAAAAGCGAATAGAGACGGTCTTCGACATCTCATCGAAGACCGTCTTCAATGAGACCATGACGTTTTACATACTGACCATTTTCAAAGATGCGATGGAGCCGTACCTCAACGCGTCGCTCATCGGCAAGGCGAGGGCGCAGGGGACGGTCCGCGTCGAGTTTGTCGACCTGCGGGATTTCACCGACGACGCGCACCGCACCGTGGACGACAAGCCCTACGGCGGGGGGCCGGGCATGGTACTCATGGTGGAGCCCATCTACCGCGCCCTCAAGCACGTGAAAGGGCAGAGCGGCGACGCGCTGCGGACGCTCCTCCTCTCGCCGCGCGGCACGCAGTTTACCGCCGCCGCCGCGCAGGAACTCTCCGCGGCGGAGCACGTCGCGCTCATCTGCGGGCGATACGAGGGAGTGGATGAGCGGGTGGCGGAGCACCTGGCCGACGACATCGTCTCCATCGGACCGTACGTGCTCTCAGGAGGCGAGCTGCCGGCGCTCGTCGTCGTGGAAGCGGTCTCCCGCTACATCCCGGGCGTCATCGGCAAAGAAGAATCCCGGGAGGAAATCAAGGGTTCCTATCCCGTCTATACCCGCCCGGAGAAGTTCGTCGCGCGGGACGGTGACGTGTGGGAAGTGCCCGAGGTGCTCCGCTCGGGGAGCCATGAGAACATCAGGGAATGGCGCGAGCGGCACGGCGGCTTGCGTCAGGAGAACGGCTAGGATACAATAACGTTCGCGATGGAATCCCGATAGTGTTTCGGGGTCCTTGCGAATATAATGGATAGAAGTAACAACACTATCGGGATGGAAGAAGCACAGACACAGACCGATACGCAGGCGGAGCTGGACGAAGAAGCGGTCCGGGAACTGACCGACCTCGGCGTCGTCTTCAGCCACAAGCACGCGAAAGCGCACCCGAACATGCGCGAGTTTGTGAGCGCCAACCGGCACGAGATGGATGTCCTGGATGCGGAAGAAGTCCTGAAGAGCATGGGGAAAGCGATCGCGTTCCTTGCAAAAACGAAGGCGGAAGGGTTGATACTCTTCGTCGGCACGACCGTTCCGGCGAAGTCGCACGTAAAGGCGCTCGCGGAAGCGCTCGGCATGCCATACGTGACGCACCGGTGGCTCGGCGGCACGCTGACGAATTTCGACATGCTGCGGAAGCGGATTGACGCGTTCCAGGAACTGGAACGGCAGCTGGGCGGCGACGAGCTCGCCAAGTACACGAAGAAGGAACAGCTGCAGATGAAGGAAAAGTTTGATAAGATGAAACAGAAGTTTGACGGACTGCGGAAGCTGACGCAGCTCCCCGCCGCGCTCTTCGTCGTAGACGCGAACGCGCACGAGACCGCGCTCCGCGAAGCGGCGCGCCGGCAGATACCCGTCATAGCCGTTATGGACAGCGACGACGACCCGAAGCGGGTAGCGTGCCCCATCATCGCGAACGACCATGCGGCATCGTCCATCGGGTGGGTCATCGAACAGATTACGAAGAATGTGGCGCAATGAATAAAGCGGACATCCAAAAATTACGGGAAGAAACGGGCGCGGGCGTCATGGACTGCAAGCGGGCGCTCGAGGAAGCGAACGGTAACTTCGAGAAAGCGAAGGACATCGTCCGGGAGCGCGGCATCGTCATCGCGGAGAAGAAAGAGGGTAGGGCAACCGGCGCCGGACTCCTCAAGGAATACATTCACAACGAACGCGTCGGCGTGCTCCTGGAGATGAGAGGGGAAACGGACTTCGCCATTCATTCCGAACCGTTCCAGGAACTGGCGCATGCGCTCGCCATGCAGATTGCAGCAATGGCCCCGGAGGACGTGGACGAGCTCCTGAAACAGAATTACATCAAAAACGAGTCCATGACCGTTGAGACGCTCATCAAGGAGACGATGGGCGTGGTGGGCGAGAACATCACTGTGGCGCGCTTTTGCCGCTACGAGCTCTGAGGTATGATGAAGGTATGCTGAACCTCGCAATCGATGTGGCGATGGTGGTGAGCATGGCGGCGGTGCTTTACATCGTCGCGCGCGCCCTGCCGCGCATAGACGAGAACGGCGGAGAAGAGAAGAAATCATCCCGCTTCCTCGCATACTTGGAAAAGGGCGACTCGATGGCGAGGCACTGGAGCGAGAAGACGTTGCGCCGGACGCGCGTCGTCGTGATGAAGTTTGACAACTTTCTGGGGAGCAAACTGTCGAAGTTTAGGAAAGACGGAGAGCGCACGGGCGGATTAAAACTCCCGCTCGAGGAAACTGTTCCCGAGGAACCGACGGAGACGGTCGTGGTCGCGGCGGAGACGGTAACGGAGCCGGCACCCGAGCCGGCCGCGGCGGAAGAACCGGAAGCGCCCGCCGCGCCGAAGAAACACCGGACGAGACGGAAGACGAATATAGATGGAACTAAGTCTCACTCGTCCGCCGAAGGAGAATGAGGGGAAACGTGGTTCCAATGAGCAAAGAGCGCAGGTGGCAGAGCGGTCAATTGCACGAGGCTGTAAACCTCGCGGGCATAGCCCTACGGGGGTTCGAATCCCTCCCTGCGCACAAATTTATATAGAGTTGGAGGGATTCGAACGGGAAGGGGTCGGGAAACGGGAGTTTCCCGCTGTCGGAAGTCCCCGAAACCGAGGGTTTCGGGAAGGCGCGCAGCGCCGCGTTCAGTCCCTCCCTGCGCACAAATTTATATAGAGTTGGAGGGATTCGAACGGGAAGGGGT
>CAYYYM010000011.1:5931-17987 GCA_964476325.1 uncultured Candidatus Saccharibacteria bacterium
TCCCTCCCTGCGCACAAATTTATATAGAGTTGGAGGGATTCGAACGGGAAGGGGTCGGGAAACGGGAGTTTCCCGCTGTCGGAAGTCCCCGAAACCGAGGGTTTCGGGAAGGCGCGCAGCGCCGCGTTCAGTCCCTCCCTGCGCACAAATTTACATAGAGTTGGAGGGATTCGATTTGTTATAATATCCTCATGTACACACTCAACAAACTTCCATATTCATACGATGCGCTCGAGCCGTATATCGACGCGGCGACGCTCGAGGTCCACTACGGCAAGCACCACCAGGGCTACGTGAATAAGCTCAATGCCGCACTCGAGGGGCACGAGGAGCTGGCGAGTAAGCCAATTGAAGAACTCTTGAGAGATTTGTCGACTGTACCGGAAGACATCCGCGCGGCGGTCCGCAATAACGGCGGCGGCGCATACAACCACACGCTCTACTGGGAAAGTATGCGCGCCGGCACGGAAGCGGCGCCGACGGGAGCCCTGGGAGACGGCATCGCGAAAATATTCGGCGGGTATGACGCCTTCAAGGAAGCGTTCACGAAAGCCGCGCTCGGCGTCTTCGGGAGCGGCTGGGCATGGCTCGTAAAAGGAGACGGTGGTCTGGAAATCATACAAACGCCGAACCAGGATAGCCCCGTATCGGCGGGGGAAACGCCGCTTCTGGGTGTCGATGTGTGGGAACACGCCTACTATCTCAAATACCAAAACCGCAGGGACGAGTACCTGAAAAATTGGTGGAACGTGGTGAACTGGGACGAAGTGGCGAACCGATTCGCGGCATAAAACCTTGACAAAGGGTTGAAAGTATGCAATAATGCCGCTGTGTGAGTGTTACGAACCTCTGTGATTTCATAGAGGTTCACTTCCAAGGATGAGACCCCGCTTCCCCCAGCGGGGTCTCGTTTTTTTTTACGAGGTTCCCGAAACCGAGCCCGCTCGGTTTCGGGAACCGGAAAGAGGTGCTATAATGCCGCTGAGAAGCAGTAAGAGCGGCTGCGGGGAGAGCACTCACATACAAACCTTGGAGGTCACCACTCGCAGTCGCTCTTACTGCTTGTCCTAAAGTCGTGAGGGGTTCCCGAAACCAATCAAGCTTGATTGGTTTCGGGAACCCCTCACACGCTACATAAAAACCATGAGCATCAAAACGACAATCAACAAGCTTTTTGCGGGAGACCCGCTGCGGAAATACCAGAAGCGGGTCGAGGAGATAAACGCGGAAGAAGAGCGCGTTGCGGCGCACTCGCTTGAAGAACTCAAGGCGCATTCGCAGGAGCTGAAAAAGAAAGTTGACGCGGGAACGCCGCTCGACGACGTGCTCGTTCCCGCCTTCGCACTCGTCCGCGAGACGGCGAAGCGGCTCCTGAATCAGCGCCCCTTCGACGTCCAGCTGGTTGGCGCCATGGTGCTCCATGACGGGCGTGTCGCGGAAATGCTCACCGGGGAGGGGAAAACGCTCGCCGCCGTGGCGAGCGTGTACCTGAACGCGCTCGCGGGCAAAGGGGTGCACGTTGTGACGGTGAACGATTACCTCGCGAAGCGCGATACGGTCTGGATGGGACAGCTCTATGCTGCGCTCGGCCTCTCGGTCGGGTGCGTGACGAACTACGAATCGTTTTTATACGACGCGTCGTACACGAGCGACGCCGAGGCGCTTGACCGGGAACGGGATACGACGGGAAGCTTCAAGGTGGTGGAAGAGTTCCTCCGGCCGGCGGCGCGGAAGGACGCATACCGGGCGGATATCACCTACGGGACGAACCACGCCTTCGGTTTCGACTATCTGCGCGACAACCTAACACTCCGCCTGGAGGAACGCGTCCAGCGCGGGCACCGCTATGTCGTCATCGACGAGGTGGACAGCATTCTCATCGACGAAGCGCGCACGCCGCTCATCATCTCGGCGCCTGACGCCGAATCGAGCAAACACTACCAGACGTTTGCCCGCGTGGTGCGGCGCCTCACGGAAGGAACGGACTACGAGGTGGACGAGAAACAGCGGATCGTCTCCGTCACGGACGCGGGTATAGACAGGGTGCAGCAGGCGCTCAACGTGAAAAACCTTTTCGCTCCCGAAAACGCCGAGCTCGTCCATTACCTGGACGAAAGTCTAAAAGCGAAAGCTCTGTTCCGAGAAGACCGCGACTACGTCGTGAAGGACGGTGAGGTGATCATCGTCGACCAGTTTACGGGGCGGCTTCTTCCCGGCCGCCGCTACTCCGAAGGACTGCACCAGGCAATCGAGGCGAAGGAACAAAATCTGGGGAAGCGCGTGCGCGTCCAGGAGGAAAACAAGACATACGCGGAGATATCCGTTCAGAACTATTTCAGGTTGTACGAAAAGATTTCCGGCATGACGGGGACGGCGCAGACGTCGGCGGAGGAGTTTGAGAGCGTCTACGGCCTGGAGGTAGTGAGCGTGCCGCCGAACCAGCCGGTTGTCCGCGAGGACCGGGACGACCTCATCTACAAAACGGAGGACGGCAAGTACCAGGCCATCGTGAAAGAAGTCAAAGCGCGCCACGAGGCGGGCCAGCCGATTCTCCTCGGTACGGCGAGCATCGAGCACAACGAAACGATTTCACGACACCTGAAGCACGCCGGCGTGCCGCACGAAGTGCTGAACGCGAAGAACAACGAGCGCGAGGGTGCCATCATCGCGCAGGCGGGAAAAATCGGCGCGGTGACCGTCGCGACCAACATGGCCGGGCGCGGCGTCGACATCGTGCTCGGCGGCAACCCGGCGAGCGAGGAGGGAAAAGAAAAGGTGAAATCTCTGGGGGGACTGTACGTCGTGGGGACGGAGCGCCACGAGGCGCGGCGCATCGACAATCAGCTGCGCGGCCGTTCGGGCCGGCAGGGCGACCCGGGCGCGAGTCGCTTCTTCCTCTCGCTCGAAGACGACCTGATGCGCATCTTCGGCGGCGACCGCATCAAAGCGCTCATGCAGTCGTTCAACATCCCCGAGGACGTGCCGATTGAATCAAAACTCGTTTCCAAAGCGGTGAACCACGCCCAGCACCGGGTGGAGGGGATGAACCTGGATGTGCGCAAGCATCTCCTGGAATACGACGATGTCCTGGAGCGTCAGCGCAACGCCGTTTATGCGGACCGCCTGAAATACCTTGAGGCGGGTGAGCAGAACGCCGTCGCGCCGCTCGTGAAAGAGCTTGTTCCCGAAGCTCCCGACACGCTGACGGACGAGCTCTCGGTGCGTCTGGGGGCTCACCTGACACGCATCCTTGACTTCCTCTGGATAGAGCATCTGGAAGCGCTGCATGCGCTGCGGGAATCGGTGGGTATCCGCGCATACGCCCAGCACGAACCCGTCGTGGAATACCGCAAGGAAGCGTACGAGCGGTATCAGGAGCTGAAAAAGCGTTTCAGGGAAATCGCCGCGCAGACGATTCCGAGAATTTTGGGAATGGAAGGAAGAGAAAGAGCTGCATGACAGGAAGCCATGCAGCGCGAAGCGGAGGGTCGTCCGAGTGGCGTACTATGAATCCTATGAACAAGAAGCAAATCGTCATAGCCGTGAGCGGAGGGTTCGATCCGGTGCACATCGGGCATGTGCGGATGTTCAACGAAGCGCGGCAGCTCGGTGACAAGCTCATTGTCATTCTGAACAACGATAACTGGCTGAGGAAAAAGAAGGGATGCGTCTTCATGCCGGAAGCGGAGCGCAAGGAAATCCTCGAATCGTTCACGTCCGTTGATGAGGTAGTTCTGACGGAACACGGAGTTGATACCGATGACGCAAGTGTCTGCGAAGCGCTCCGCCTCATTCGCCCAGACATGTTCGTGAACGGCGGTGACCGGAAAGAAGACAACATTCCGGAATATGCGCTCTGCGACGAGCTGGGAATACGGATGGTTTTCAACGTGGGACGCGGCGGGAAAGTACAATCCAGTTCGTGGCTTATTGAGGCATCTCGGCGGCGGGCGGAAAAGTAGGTTCGCCCGGGGTAGTGTTTTGAAAAGTAGAGACAGCGGGCATATAATGGAAGCATGAAGAAGCGGCCGGTCATCGCGATTCTCATGGGAGGACCGTCGAACGAGCACGACGTGTCGCTCAAGACGGGCAGAAACGTGCTGGAACACCTTGATGCCGAACGGTACGACGTCATGCCGGTGACGATTAGTAGGGAAGGCGCGTGGAGCGTGAGCTTGGACGAGCTGGCGAAGGAAATCGACCTCGCCTTTATCGGTCTGCACGGCAGATACGGAGAGGACGGGGACGTTCAGCGCGAACTTGAGGAGGCGGGGGTACGGTATACCGGCTCGGGCGTACACGAGAGCGCGCTCGCGCTCAATAAATTCGCATCCCTCCAGGCACTCCGCGACGCGGGGCTCTCGACGCCCCGCACGATTTTACTGCACGCCGGGGAGTGGCGGCGAAATCCGCAAGCGGTACAGAACCACGTCGCGCTGCGCATCGGGTTCCCCGCGGTATTGAAACCGAACCGCGGCGGTTCGAGCATCGGCGTAACGATTGTCGGGAACACCGAAGAAGCGCTCGGCGCGCTCTCGCGGGCGTTCGCGGACGACCGGGACATCATCGCGCAGCCCTACGTGGAGGGGAGAGAATTCGCCTGCAGTGTGTTGGACGCAGGGTTTGAGCACAGCGCGTATGCATTGCCGCCGGTCGAGCTCTGCGGCGACGGCGAGCTTGTCGCCCCGGCGCGCATCTCGGACGCCTATGCGAGCGCGATGGAACGGAGGGCGTTGCGGACGCATAACGTGCTCGGTCTGCGGCACGTCTCGCGCACGGATATGATTCTCGGTGAGGACGGGAACCTCTCTATTTTGGAAACGAACACGATACCGGGACTGACGGAAGAGAGCTCTCTCCCGCGCGCGGCGGAAGCGGCCGGCTTGTCGTTTGCCGACGTACTCGACCGCATCATCCGCTCGGCGCTTTCTTGATTGGTTTCGGGAATCTAACAGTCCTGTTAGATTCCCGAAACCAATCAAAAGATTATGAGTATGGGAACGCTCTACGTGGTAGCGACGCCGATCGGCAATCTGGGCGACCTGTCGCCGCGCGCGGTGGAAACACTCCGGCGCGCGAGCGTCATCTTCGCCGAGGACACGCGGGTGGCAAAGAAGCTGACCGCGCATTTTGACATCCGGACGCCCGTCAGGCGGTACAACGAGCACTCTCCGGAGAAAACGTTCCGGGAAGCGGGGGGCGCGGTGCGGAGCGGCAAAGACGTCGCGCTCGTGTCAGACGCCGGGACGCCCGCGATTTCGGACCCGGGCGGGAAGCTCGTTGCGGAAATGAGAACCGCCGGGGCAGCTGTCGTTCCCGTGCCGGGCCCGTCGGCGGTTGTCGCCGCGCTCTCGGTTGCCGGCCTCCCGGCGAATGAATTCACGTTCCTCGGCTATCCGCCGGCGAAAAGGAAGCGGAACGCGTTTTTCAAACGGGTGGCGTCGCTCGACGTACGCCCGGTCGTCGTCTACGAATCGCCGCACCGCATCGTGCGGACGCTCCGGGAACTGGAAGCGGCACTCGGCGCCGCGCATCGGGTCTGTATCATGCGGGAGCTGACGAAGCTGTATGAGGAAACGCAGTGCGGCGCCCTTAGCGAGGTGCGCGAGCGGATTGCGGAGAAAGAGGCGCGCGGAGAATACGCCATCGTTCTTGCTTGATTGGTTTCGGGAATCTAACAATCCTGTTAGATTCCCGAAACCAATCAATGAATACATATATGAAACGACTCTTTGACATCGCGGTTGCGACAGGAGCACTCATCCTCTTATCGCCGCTTTTCCCCATCATCGCCGTCGCCGTCTATCTCGGAGACCGCGGTCCCGTCATCGTGAAACTCCCGCGGGTGAGCGAGGACCGTGTGGTAAAGGTGTACAAGTTCCGCTCGATGGTGCCGGGCGCGGAGCGCATGAAGGAAGGACTCCTCTCCCTGAACGAACGCAACGACGGACCCTTTTTCAAAATCAAGGACGACCCGCGTCTCACCGGCGTCGGGAGGGTGTTGCGGAAGTTTAGAGTGGATGAGCTGCCTCAGTTCTGGAACGTGCTGAAGGGGGAACTCTCCATGGTCGGGCCGCGCCCCCACGAGCCGCAGGAGGTGGCACAATATCCGCCGGAGTACAAATGGCTTATGAGCGCCCGCGCGGGTCTCACGGGCCTCTCGCAGATAAACGGTGCATCGTCGCTGCCGTACCTGAAAGAATTGGAGCTTGACGCTTCCTATGCGAGAGACCGGTCGCTCCTCCTCGACCTGAAGATTATCGGGAAAACCGTTTTGATATTCCTCACAGACCATACAGGGGTGTAATATAACGGCATGAACGTTGCGGTCCTTCACGACTATCTGAATCAGTACGGCGGCGCCGAACGGGTGCTTGAAGCAATACTTGAGCTGTTTCCCGGTGCGGACGTGTATACGTTGCTGTACCACGAGGGGAAGACACTCGGGAGATTCAGCGGTCGCGCGGTGAGGACGAGCATCCTCGACGTACCGCTGGTGCGCGCGCGGCACCGGCTCTTCATTCCCCTGATGCCGCTCGCGTCCCGCCTCCTAACCGTTGCCGACGGCTACGACTTGATTGTTTCGAGCTCCGCCGGCTACGCGAAAGGGTTCGGCGGAGCGGGGCGGGGGTTCCACGTCTCGTATTGCCACTCACCGCTCCGGTACGCATGGGAGACGGAGTATCTGAAGAACCTCCCCTTCGCGCCTGCACCGCTCTCGCGCGGCGCGGGACGATTCATCGCGGCGCGCCTGCGCGCGTGGGACCGGCGCGCGGCGGACAACGTGAACGTCTTTGTCGCAAACTCGCGCTTCATCCGCGACAAGGTGCGCGCGTATTATGAACGGGAGGCGGACGTGGTCCATCCGCCGGTTGATTTGGGAACGTTCTATCCCGCTCCCGCAAGCGGGGAGGACGGCTACTACCTCATGGTCGGACGGCTCCTGTACTACAAACTTTTCGGGCTCGGCATCGAAGCGTGCCGCGAGCTGAACGTGCCCCTGAAAATCGTCGGGAGCGGTCCGGAATCGCGCGCGCTCCGGAGGCAGGCAAGCGGCGCACCGAACATCACGTTCGTCGAGGGAGCGGACGATGATGCGCTGCGCGTGCTCCTCTCGGGCGCGAAGGCGCTCATCTTTCCCCAGACGGAGGACTTCGGCCTCGTTGCCGCGGAAGCGCTCGCATGCGGGACGCCCGTCATCGCCTATGGGGAGGGCGGTTCCCGTGATATCGTGGAAGACGGGAAAACGGGGCTCTTCTTCCCGTACCAGACGGCGGAGTCGCTCGCGGAGGCGCTCCGGAAGTGCGAGCAGGCGCGGTTCGACCGGAAATACGTCGCGCGGAGCGCGGAACGGTTCTCGAAAGAAGAGTTCAAAAGGAAATTTAGGGATATACTGAAGAAGAGCGGATTTGATACATAACATGTACGTTCCGAAGCGAAACATAGAGCCGATGATGGTGGACGTGAAACGCCCGGGCTTCAACTACGCCGCCGGCAGCCGCCGGCGCGCCGTCAACCTGCGACTCGTTCCCGTGGAGCCGAAACGGAAAGCATACGCCCGCGTCGCCCGCAACGTCGGCATCGTCTCGCTCGCGCTCGTTCTCATAGGAGGCGGCATCGGTCTCGCGAAGGTGGGGAGCATCCGGCATCTGGTGGCGCAGAAAGAAGAAAACATCACGGAACAATTCCGCTCGTCCGTTCGCGCGATGAAGGAACTTGACATGCAGAACGCGAAACGGTCGCTCGCCGCCTCACTCTCCGATTTGCAGGAGGTGCACGCCGTCTTTGGCACCGACACGCCGCTCTTCAGGGGCATCGCGAGCATCGTCCCGCTCGTCCGCAACCTGGGCGGGTTCGTGTCCCAGTTGACGTCGTTCAATGCGGACCTGCTGAACTTTTCCGGCGTCGTCGAAGGACTGCAGGAAGACGGTGTGCAGGAGTTCCTGCACGACGGAAAGGCGCTCATCAGCCGCATAGGAACGCTCGAGGCGGTCACGGAGAAAATCCGGGCGGGCGCGGATGCGCTGCGCGACAGCACGAGCAAGCTGAGCGGCATCGAGGGACTCCAGAACATTGAGCCGATTATGCGCGACTACTACCTCTCATACGGCAGCACCCTGTACGCCCTGAGTGGATTCGTGAACGAGCTCAAGTCGCTCCTTGCGTCTCCCGAGGAGCAGCACATCCTCATTCTTTTCCAAAACGATTCGGAACTGCGCCCCGGCGGCGGATTTCTCGGGAGCTACGGCGTGCTGACCGTGAAGGGGGGACAGATGCAGGACTTTACCGTGAACGACATCTACTGGCCGGACCACCCGCTCAACTTCGACCTGAAGCTCATCCCACCGAAACCCCTCCAGCGCGTGACCGAGGACTGGGGCGCGCGGGATGCGAACTGGTTCTTCAACTTTCCTGATTCCGCGGAAGCGGTTCTCACACTGCTCGAGCAATCCGAGGTTTATGCGGCTTCGAGTACGACCTTCACAGGAGCCATCGCCGTAAATACGCGGGTGCTCGAGTCGCTCATCGCCGCCGTCGGTCCCATTCCGCTCGACGAGTACGATATGACCGTTACGAGAGACAACTTCCTGCCGGAGCTTCAGCGGGAAGTGGAAACGGGACGGGACAAGCAGCCGGGCAAGAACCCGAAGAAGATATTGAGCGTACTCGCGCCGAAACTCCTCGAGCGTCTGGAAGGACTGTCGCCGGACGGGACAAGCGCGCTCATGGAGCGGGTCGGCGAACACGTGGCGAATAAGGACATCATGTTCTACTTCCGCAACGAGGTTATAGAAAACGCACTCGTGGACTACGGCGTGGACGGGAGTGTCTACACGCTGCCGAAGGGGTACTGGGGGAGTTATCTCGGCGTCGTGAACGCGAACATCGCCGGCGGCAAAAGCGACGCGGTGATGAGCCAGGATGTTGAGGCATGGCTCGACGTAGGCGTGGATGGGTCGAGTGTGGGTAACGTCGCGGTGCGGCGGACGCATCACGGTACGGCGGGGCAGGACTCGTGGTATCAGGCGGACAACACGGATTATCTGAAGCTCTTCGTGAACGACGGTTCGGAACTTCTTCTCATGAAAGGAAACGACGTGCGGCGGGACGCGGTGCGGACGTACGGGAAGGAGTACGAAACGTACCCTGCCGTTGCCGCCATCGAGGGCACGAGGATATACTTGCGGGACCAGGGTACGTGGCAGACGGAAGAAGCGGGCAAGGAGGTCTTCGGTACCTGGCTTATCACGGAGCGGGGCGAGACGCGGGAGCTGAACTTCAAGTACCACACGCCGGGAGCGACGGGATTTGCGCTCAGCGAGGGGAAGGTGTTTCAATTTGTTTTCGACAAGCAGTCGGGGAGTGACACCGGTCTGAAGATTCACGTGAGCGCTCCCATCGGCTACGTATGGAAAGAAACAGGCGCGCCGGTTTACACCGCCGAGTTCCCGAACGTTTCCAAGCGGGAGATTATCAACCTGACGCTGGCGAAGAAAGGGTAGATTTGGTTCTGATTGGTTTCGGGAATCTAACAAGTTTGTTAGATTCCCGAAACCAATCAAGAGAAAGCAATATGAAAAACATCAGAAACTTCTGCATTATCGCGCATATCGACCACGGCAAGTCAACGCTCGCCGACCGGCTGCTTGAGCTCACGGGGACGGTGGACAAGCGGAAGATGCGCTCGCAGTACCTGGACAGCATGGCACTTGAGCGCGAGCGGGGCATTACCATCAAGCTCGCTCCGGTCCGGATGGAGTACGGCGGCTACGTCCTAAACCTTATCGACACGCCGGGCCACTCGGACTTTTCCTACGAGGTCTCCCGCGCGCTCGCGGCGGTAGAGGGAGGGATTCTCCTCGTGGACGGCCAGCAAGGCGTCCAGGCGCAGACGATGTCAAACCTGGCGCTGGCGCGCGAAGCGGGGCTCACGCTCGTGGGCGCCATTAACAAAATCGATTTGTTCGAAGACCGGGCGGAACTCGACGAATTGAAACTGGAACTTGCGGACCTCCTCGGCGTGCAGCCGTCGGAGATACTTATGGTTTCCGGCAAGACGGGCGAAGGTGTGCGGGAGCTCCTCGACGCGATGGTGCAACGCGTCCCGCATCCGTCGCCGAAAGACGCGGCGGCGAACCGGGCGCTCATTTTCGACTCCTTCTACGACGAGCATCGCGGCATCATCGCGAGCGTGCGGGTGGTGGATGGCACTGTTGCGGACGGGGAGGGAGCGGTGATGCTTGCGACGGGGAACACGTTCAAAATCAAGGAGCTGGGATACTTCCTCCCCGAGCTTGCGAAACGGAGTGCGCTCGAGACGGGACTCATCGGCTATGTCGCAACAGGTGTGAAGGACCCGGGTGCCGTCCGCATCGGAGACACGGTGACGGCGAAGGGGAAGGAAAAAACGACGCCGCTCCCGGGATACAAGGAACCGAAGCCCCGCGTTTTCGTTTCCCTCTATCCGGAAGACGCGGACGAATACGACGCGCTCGCGCAGGCGCTGCAGAAACTGCACTTGAACGATGCGGCGCTCCACATCGCGGAAGACCGGAATGAGCTCCTAGGAAGGGGATTCCGCATCGGTTTTCTCGGGAAGCTGCACTATGAGATAACGGCGGAACGCCTGGAGCGGGAGTTCGGCATCGCGCTCACGCACACGTATCCGTCGGTCGTGCACCGGGTGCGGACGGGAGACGAATGGCGGGAGGTTGAAACGGCCGATGCCGTGCCGGTGAAAGCTGACGTACAGGAGCCGATTGCGGACGTTACCATCATCATCCCGCCGCGATACCTGGGCGCTCTGAGTGCCCTGAAGCAGCAGTTCCGGATGGCGGCGCTGCACACGGAGACGAGCGGCGGCCACCTGCAGCTCCGCGTGCGGATGCCGCTCACGGAGCTTATTGCCGGTTTTGAGAACAAGCTGAAGTCGGTGACGGAAGGGTACGGCTCCTTCAGTTATGAACTTGCCGGATTCGAGGAAGCGGACGTGGTGCGCATGGACGTGGAAATCGCGCACGAGCGCGTACCCGGCCTCTCGCGCGTCATCCACCGGAGCAAGGTGGAGAAAGAAGCGCGCCGCTTCGCGGAGCGGCTCAAGGAAGTGCTGCCGCGCAAGCAGTACGCGCAGGCGATACAGGTCATCGCCGACGGCGAGGTCGTCGCGCGCGAGGACGTGCCGGCGCTCAAGAAAAACGTGACGGGCAAGCTCTACGGCGGCGACGTCACGCGGAAGCTCAAGCTGCTCGAGAAACAGAAGAAGGGGAAGAAGCGCCTGAAAGCCCGCGGCGGCGCGAAGCTCAGCACCGACGTCTTCCGGAAACTGCTCGGCGAGTAACTATTGCTTGGGGACGATGATGAGCAGCTGCTCACCCTCTTCCTTGTAGTTGAACTGCGACTTCAGTTCCTTCACGAGATTCTCGGGAATCCTGAAGTACTCGATGCGCGACTGGAGCGCGTCGTTTTCCTTATTCACCTGCGTGAGCGTCGCGGTCATGTCCGCGATGTTTACCTTGAGTTCGTGATTTTCTTCCTGCAGACGGTACAGGCCGATGCCCACAACGCCCAGGATGGCTATGAAGACGATGGTACGCACCCATTTCATACCGTTCAGTATATACCACCGGCGTCTCGCGCGCCACGCCGCCGTGTCTCGCGCGCCACGGGGCCTTTCTATTGCTTTGACATTTACCTCGGTGCCCCCTATACTATAAGCTGCTTTCCGTAGTGGAAGGCGTGTTGCGAGCGTTCCTTAAAAACATAAGAACCATATAAATGTGCTTTACGAAACCAAACAAGTAACCGAAAAAGATTGAAATCTTTTTAGTTGCTTCGAGTTTTATTGAGGATTTGATCCTGGTCCAGGATGAACGCTGGCGGCGTGGATAAGGCATGCAAGTCGAACGTCCCGCTCCCATTTAGCAATAAATGGAAGCGGGAAGTGGCAAACGGGTTAGTAACACCTTGGTACGTACCCCGGAGACGGGAATAAGCCCCCGAAAGGAGGTCTAATACCCGATAGTTCCCGTAAGGGTAAAGGAGCAATCCGCTCCGGG
>CAYYYM010000012.1:0-17863 GCA_964476325.1 uncultured Candidatus Saccharibacteria bacterium
GATTTCCGCGTTTTTCGCATCGCGGAGCGCTGGCAACATCCCCTTCTGCGCGACATTGGAGCATCCCAGTATGCCGAATCGTATTCGCGTATCCATAGGCCTCACTATATCACCAAAGTCGTCTTTCCTGCGACTTCCTCGCATCGTTTCTCGCGGTTCATCAGCCGGTATACGAATCCGTACATTATGCCCGTCACGGCGAGTATTAGGAGCGACGAGAGTGCCCCATCTCCCCCCATGCGATAGACAACGAGCGGCAGCCACGATACGACAAGCTGAGCAACCGCCAGTTTTATCACGAACTGCCTGCGTATCTCAAAGTACGATGCGACGAGAATCGGGGCTACGAGTATGAACGCAGGCCAGCCATACCCGACAATCCGCTCAATGCCGGTTCCCGCGACAACGCCCATGCCGTACATCGCGATACCGTATGTGAGCGCGACGGCGAGCGGAAATGACATTATTTGCAACACTCCTTTCCACTTCACGAGCACGTATCCGAGGACGAGTGGCGCAACTCCGAAAATCGTGAGAAGTATAACGAGCGTCTTAAGCGGCAGGGCGGGGTCGAAGGCACACCACCCCGCCTCATGCATGTCGCCGAGCACCGATGTCTGCGGGAGGTTAAAGCGGACAACTGGGGTGCAATTATCCACTGTATTCGACCACGGTCTCACGCCGAACACGTTTGTTGCGAGATTATAGGAAAGTTTGAGTGCGAGGTACGCCGCTCCGCCTCCGCCGCTCGGATTCGGTTTCCCGACGCTTTTTATGATACTTGTCGTGTATAAACCAGCCACTGTCACGAGCGCCACCGCCACGACAAGCCATTTTTTGTTCTTGAAGAAACCGACGACCGCGCAAAGCCCGCTTAACACGAGTGTCGATTCCCGCGCGAGGAAAAGCAAAAATAGCGTAACCATGCTTTCGATGTCCTTCTTATAGCGCATAGAGAAGAAAAACAGCGCCATAAGGCAGAGGTATAGCGCATCCGGCTCAAACGCTTCGCGGACCGTGTTGAAGAAAAAAGGCGACACGAAGAGAGGAATGAGAAGAAGCGGTGTCCGAATTGTTTTCTTTAGGAGCGCGCCTGTTGTGATAAAAAAGAAATACACCGCGACGAGCGCGATGACGAGAAATGATTGGGTGATGTCGAGTGATGTGACGCGGTTCACGACGCCGACGAGGAAAGGGTGGAGGAACCGGCCGGCATACGGCGGTATCAGCTCATGCCAATTTCCCTGCGCGGCGGCGACGTACCATTCGCTGTCTCCGCCGAACGTCCACCCGATTGCCACATTCAAACCGACGAGCAGCAACACGACGCCCAGGGATGCGATGATAACTTTCATGGCTTGCCCCAGAAGTTCCAGATATCAATGAAATGGGTTTGTGGATAATCTTCCCGCTGTATGTCCGCGTATTCCCGATGCGGCGCCGCGAGTATGATGATGTCGGACTCGCCCAGCGTTTCCTCGAGCGATTTTAGCGTTTCGTCTTTGACATGCGGATCCGTGCAGAGCACCCGTTTCGACTCGACGTTCGCTATTTTCCTCAGTTTGTATGACAGTGAATCTCTGATGTCGTCACTTCCTCCTTTGTATGCCATACCGAGGATGCCGATTGTCTTTTCCTTGAGCGCCTCACCGTATTCCCGCTTCAGCGCGGCAATAAGGTGGTTTACTAATCCTTCATTCACGAGCATCGCAGCGTGTCCCAGCCAAAAGTTGTTGTGCGTAAATGCCGCGAGTTGCATCGTATCCTTCAGGAGACACGGTCCCGCCGCGAAACCGGGGGACGGTAAGTCCTGGGTTCGGGGATAGTCGTGCTTCATCGCCCGCTCGATACGGTAGTAATCCAGCCCGTTGCCGTGCGCAATCATAAAGAACTGGTTCGCGACGGCGAATCTGATATACCGCCATGCGTTCGTAAAGAGTTTCGCGAGCTCCGCCTCCATGGGCTCGACTGGAATGATGTCCGCCGGCGTCGTTTTCTTGAAAAGTTCCGTCACTTCACGCAGCGTCTCGTCGTCAAACGCCGAAACGATTTGCGGCAATATCCGTAAGTCCTCGATGGCGTGGCCTTGTAAGATGCGCTCCGGACAAAACGCCAGACGCACGTTCTTGTTCTTCGTGCGGAAATAGTGCTGTACCTTTTCGGTCGTGCCGGGATAGACCGTGCTCCGCAGGATGACAATCTGCCCATCGCGGAAATAACTGATGTACTTATCGATAACCCGCGTGATGCCGCCGAACTGCGGACTCAAATATCCGTCAATCGGCGTCCCGATGACGATAAGTACCTGCTTCGAATTTCTGATTGATTCCGGGTCGCTCGTCGCATCAAGCATTCCCCGTTTGAGCACTCGCTTGAGCGCTTCGTCTCCTCCTTCTTCCTTGAAGGGAAATATGCCCCGCTTTACGCTTTCCAGGCCTTTCTCATTGACGTCAAAGAGGACTGTGCGCAAACCGCCCTCTGCACACGCAACGCCGAGCGGCAACCCAACGTGCCCGGCTCCGCCGATAATGCATAAATCATATTGACCGTCGCCGCCTTGTATGCTGTGTGGCGTATTTTCGTGGGAGGACATGATACGATGTTTATCTATATCACCCGGCATACCGCTTGTCAAAATCACGCCTCGCGCACATCACTGACCCGCGCGGCGTACCACTCGTATGTGCGTTTCAACCCCTCCGCGAGCGACACCTCCGGTTTCCAGCCGATGAGACGCTCGAGCTTCCCGATATCCGCGCGGCGGCGTTTCACGCTCCCCTTCGGCGACTCGTGGACATCAAGCGATTGTGGTTTCCAACCGGCTGCTTCGAACATCTTCTCCGCGAGTTCGCGCATCGTGATTTCTTCCGTATCGCCGATGTGCACCGTCTCTATCGGTTGTCTATCCGTTTCCTTCGAGTCCATAAGCGTCGCCATCGCGCGCACGGCATCACCGATATAACAGAACGTGCGCGTATCGTCCGCTCCGTATATCGGGAAGGGGTCGACACGCTTCGCGATCCGCTCCGCAAAGTCCGGTATCACGTGTCCGCCGAAACCCGCCCGCGGACCGTAGAAGTTATGGGGGCGGACAATGAGTGCTCGGAAATCGTATTGCCGCGCGTAGTTGATAACAAACAGCTCCCCTATCAATTTCGTTGCAGCATACGACCACCGCGGATTGTATGGGTCTTCGATGACTAAGGGAACATTCTCGGGCGTGGGTATCGGCAATTTCCCGAAAGCGTTCAGTCCCCCTGCATACGCTTCATTTGAAGACGTGAAGCAGAACTTCCCTTTCCGGCTGTTTGTACGAAACCACTCCAGCATATAGATAAGCGTCAGTGTGTTGACGCGCAGCACTTCTTGGGGGATTTCGTAAAATTTCTGCGTGTGGTTGATGGCGGCAAGGTGATAGACGTGGTCATAACCGCTCCCCAGCTTTTCATACAGGGATTGGTTGGTAAGGTCGAGATTCAGGAATGTAACCCGTTTGTCGTTCAGTATGTCGTCGAAATCCTTGCTTCCTTCCTCCTTTTGGAAATTGTCCACGGCGACCACCTCGCACGCGTCGCCACACGCCTTTAAAATGTGCCGCGTGAGGTGATATCCGATGAATCCGGCACCGCCGGTTATGAGTATTCGCTTCATAATTCTTGGCAGGTATATACCGCGTATCCGTAGCCGGGCATTGTATTCGCGAGTTTTATACCGAAAAGATGCGGTACGTCCTGCGAGAACTTATCCGTTTCGAGCCGGCAGCCGGGAATTAAGGGAGGCATTACAAGACCACTGTACCGCTCTTGGAAAAACACCAACGCTGTATCCTCCGCCGGGGGCTCCGGCCAGTCGTTGTACATGTACATCTTTTCATAATTTTCGGAGAGTGTCCATAACCCGCCCGTAACGCCTATTTTCTCCCCTTCTTTAAGCGCCTTTGCCGCTTCTGCGAAGTGCATACGCGCTTCGGCGAGCGTCGGTTGCTGAAACATGAACGGGAAAAGAAGCGCCGTGCGGACGATGCCGAGTGAAACGAGTGCTAGTACCGCTATGGTAAGCCACTTGCCGAGACGCTTTGTTCGTGCGAAAAATGCGATGAATGCGGCGAAGATGAGTGGCGCGAAGAGCGAGATGTAAAACACGTGACCGACCGTATAGATTATTTGCGCAAGCACAAGCGCGAGGAGCGCCGTGCATATGATGAAGAGTGTGCGCGATTTGATTCGGTCGCGGTATGTACGATAGAAAAACCATCCCGTTCCCAGCATAAGCAGAATAACGAGTCCGTAGAACGGCGTCATCGCTGAGAAGAGATAGAAATGAACGAGGTTATGCACAGTAAATGCCGTGCCGACGGCGCTTGTCACGCTCCCGCGCACGGCGCCTGCGTGCGCGAAGATTCCGTGAATCGTGTCGGCAAGCGAGAACGGACCGAGTGTGACAATAAGCGCGGCGAGCATCGCGCCGAGACCGGCGACGAACACTAAGCGCTTGAGCGCCTCTTTCGTCCTATGTTTCGCCGCATACACCGTGCCGATGATGAGAAACAAGGCGACGGCTCCTATGGTATGCGTCGCGCCCATGAGTCCGAGGAGCAGGCCGTACCACAGCCAGTCATACCGTTTCGCATAAAACGGTACCAGCGCGGCGAGTACTACCCATACGCGTGCCAAAAGTTCGGGGCGGCCGTTGTCGATATCCAAACCCGCCATGAGCGCGAGAAGTGCGAGCGCAATGATGCAGACCATTCCCCAGCTTATCTTCCCGTTCTCCGCCGCCGTTTTGTAAAAAAGAAGCGCACTGAAAATCACGACGAGCGTGTTCATGAGCGCAATCGCAAGAAACGCTGCCTGCGGCGTCGGAGCGAACATAAGTGCGCGGAGTGCGAGTGGGAAAAGCGGCGGGTAAAAGAGAAACCGGTTCTGTCCCGTCGGGTCGATGAGATTGTTCATCTCTGTCTTGTCGATGAAGAGCATGTTGGTAAGCGTTCCATGCGTCGCGAGCTCAAGAGCCGGCGTAATAAAGAAGACGGAATCCCCCGCCGGTACCGGATATGCGCGACCAGCGAACGCGAAGAGGAGTAGTGCCGCCCCCAGAGCGACTATTCCTACGACTCCCTGTTTCGCTGTTATCTTCATATCTCTTGCGGTTTCCCGGGTTCGAACCGCGTTTTGTTATGCTCAAGATAATCGCGCGTCTCGTCTTTCCGGCACATCGCCTGATATTCCGTTCCGTTGTACAGTTTGCCGAGCACGGTGCGGAGCGCGCGGGCGAACGGGCCAATGCATTTACTTAAAGAAAATTCGAGTTTCCAAAGCGGCGGAAGCGTGTATCGGTATGTCGTCTTGCCGCAGAGTGAGAATATCGCAATGTTCAGCGCATGGTGAATTTTATTAAACAAACGAAGCGGCGAGAAGAACAGGTTCGGGTACATCAGCCGCTCTTCGATGGAGAACCCGACCGTCTCGACCATCCGTTTGATCGTTTCCCTGCTGTAGATATGCAGGTGCGTCGTTTCCCAGTCGTTGTAGAGCGGGAGCGCAAGGAAGAAAAGTCCGTCGTCTTTCAGCATCCGCCTGATGTTCCGGAGCGCCTTGAAATCGTTCGCCACATGCTCGATGACGGCCGACGCGATGACGACATCGAATGACTTCTCGGGTAGGTCTATATCCTCAATATTCCCCACGATGACATCCCCAAAATCGGGGTTGGAGAACAAGTCGATGCCCTGCACGTCGTACCCCGCCGTCTTGAAGTAAAAATAATCCCGCCCGCCATGCGGGCCGACAATGAGCACTTTCTTTTTATCTTCCGGGATAAGACGCTTGAAACGGTAGTGGATGTCGCTCGCGCTGCCGACGTTTATGAATATCGAACGGTACTTCCGGGGGACAAGCGCCGCTTTTCCGCCGAGGTATGCGTCCTGCATTTCTTCGTAGATTTTCTTCAGTTTGCTCATTGTATTATTCCGCTTTGAATTTCCAGTTCATAGTCAAAAAATAATTCTTATCCGGTAGAAACGCAACTTTCTTTCTGAAAAGCGCTGCGAGACGCTTGAGCGCTTGCAGGCCGGCGTGACATGGAAACCACACAAAGAGCCGCAGTTTTTCCTTTATCGTGTAGTCATTGAGTATCTTCGTCCGTATACCGCGCGCCATGCTCCGGACGGCAAGCGCGAGTTCTCCTAGCCCGAAAGAGAAACGGACGTTCGGCACGTAGCGCCTGAGTTTATCCTGTGTCCGGTAAAACGATTCGAACGCATTGCGTAGTCCCCGGAGATAGCGAAGACGGCCTTCGATGTCTTTGAAAAAATCTCCCTGTAGCCCCATGTGGTCCTCACCGTGAATCGTTTTCACGTACGCAACACCTTTTTCTCCCATCGCAAGCGTTTTATATTTCACGGCTATGCGCCAGAATATCGCTCCGTCAATCGGTTCATGAACTCCTCCTCGAACGAGGTTGCTCGTGGGGTCCGCAAGTGCCTCCTCAAGCGCTTTAATTGCATCCTCGCGGCGCAAGAGCGATATGAATCCCATTCCGCCGATATGCGGATGTCGGTATGTGTGGGCGAAAAACCAGTCCGTCCCGTAGATTCCCGGCTTGATACTCGTCTCGTCCACGAACGCGAATGAGTCGTCTTTTGCGGAGAGCGTCACGATCTGCATCATCGCCGCCGCGATATCCGGCCGCTCCGAGAATTGTTTTACTCCTTCCTCGATACGATTTCCCGAGAGCCAGTCATCGTCTCCCAGTCCCTGTACGAACTCGCCCGATGCGTACTCGAAACACTTGAGGAAATTCCTGCCGCTCCCGATATTTTTTTCGTTTCTGAAATATTTGATGCGTGAATCCCGCGCCGCATACGCGCGCACGATATTCCCCGTGCAGTCAGTTGAAGCGTTATCGCTCACAATAACCTCGATGTTTGGGTACGTCTGATGCAGGGCGCTCTCGAGCGCCCGTACAATCGACGCTTCCCGGTTAAACGCGGGAATGCAGATACTGACAAGCGGCTTTGTCGCCGTCTTCTCCATGTTGTTATTTCACCCGTTTCAGGAAACCGCCGGGAGCCGCCGTAATAAGCAGTTTATGTTCAATCTCTTCATCAACGGTAAAGTTTTTGTGCGTTTTGAGGAATTTCCGCGCAGCCGTCGCCGGACTGTTTCCTCTGTCCCACGGACGGTTTTTGTTGCTTCCTTTCGGCATATACTCTACAAGCGTGTCGAAGACGACGACGTAGCTCCCCTTCGAGACGAGCGGCGCGTAGAGCTCGAGTTCTTTCAAGACATGTTCCTCGGAGTGATTCGAGTCGAGGAATGCCATAATTTCCTTTCTTCCTTTCGCGAAATGCTTCACCTGCGCCACGACTTCGGGAGCAACCGATGAACCCTCGATGAGCCGTATCCGCTTCGCCATGCGGTGATGCTCTATTTCGCGGCGGTTATGCGCGCGGATATCGATGTCGACACCCACCACTCTTCCTTTCCCGCCGATGAGCTCCAGAATCGACGCGGAGAGGATGAGCGAACCGCCGTGCGCGATACCCGTCTCGACAACAAGGTCCGGCTTCACGCGCCAGATGAGTTCCTGCACGGCGACGATATCCTGCGGATATTGGATGATAGGGCGACCCAGCCAGGTGAAATTGTACAGGTACCGGCGGAGTGCCGCTTCGACCGCAAACTTCCGTGCGCTCGCCTTGAGTTTCGCGTCTTTTCCCTGTTCTCTGACATTCCGTTTCACTTCTTCTTTGAACTGCTCGATGGGATTTTGTTTCATGTTTTTAATTCGTGTATGATTTTTTCTTCATCCAATTCGAATACGTCCGAAACGGGCTTGAACACATCGCCGTTCATGTCTCGCTTGAGCACTATTTTCTTTCGTACTTCGACCTCTGTACATAGTTCGGCGAGCAATGCGTCGGCCGGGATATGCGCACTTTTACTATCGTCTACAACAACGAGTTTTTTCGTCTTTGTAACGCTTTTCCGAATCAGTTCCCAATTCCCGGCAAGTTCCGCATTCACGTTGAAGTGCGCGGTTCGTATCCCCTCGCGTTCAAGTGTTTCTCGCAATGCATTCGCCTGCGGGAATGAGAAATTGAAAGATACGAGCGTTACGTCGTTCCCGTCACTATATTGAAATATCGCCCCATCTCCCACGATGGCGAGTGGCTTCGCTGATTGAATGATTTCCCTCCCCTTCAGCCGCTGACTCACGCCGATGATGCGGAAACCGGGGCGCGTGAGGTGTTTCGATATGAGATACTCTGCGTCCGTTTCGTTCGTCACTGCGTATCCCGGGACGCGCGCGATGGAACAGAAATCGGCGAAGTTGTTCAAACTTGATTGCGGACCTTCATAGCCACTATCAACGACAACCGCCACAATAGTAAACGAACCGATGTTGCCTCCTTTCGCACTCCGGATAACGTTATAGGTATTCACCAGCTGGTCGATACCAAGAAGGAGGAAATCCATCTGTTTCATAAAGAACACACCTGACACGCCGCCGAGGAGCAGACCGAATCCGAATCCGACCAGACTATTCTCGCTATTCGTTGTATTGATGACGCGCCCCCCCGGTTTTACAGACAGCCCTCTCGTCAGCCCCGATAAACACGACCCCGCGGCGATGTTTTGCCCGAAAAGTACGATACGTTCTGGCTTCGCCACTTCGTTCCGCAACAGTCCGTTTATGCGTTCGTAGTAAGTCATGCTAACTCTTTCCGTAATTCTTCCATAACCTCATGCGACAAATCCGCGAATGCTTTTTCTCCCACCTCGCCACGTATGACGAAAAGCGGATCATCTTCATTCTTACGCAGTACTCCTTCCGCATATTCTGATATGTCAATGTGCGACGCCGCCCCCGCATGATAATTGATGAAATGGCCGTCTTCTCCCTTTCGGTCCCCCAGTGTTTTCACCATCACCTCAATGCATACGGGCGCACCGTCCCGCAGGATTTCGTCCCGCATATTTTCCAAAACCTCGATGTAACGATGCGCATGATTGCCGTTCAGCAACGTGTAGGGGATACCGAGCGAATTCGCCATTCCCTTTAGGTTAATTTGGCGGCGGCGTTCAGTGATGTGGGTACCGAGTGACCATTCGTTATTCTCAATCACGACTGCGACGTTCAGACCAAGTGCTTCCATCAGGACTAAACTCTCATAGAAATTTCCTTCTTCCATCGACCCGTCTCCGCCGAGAACGAATACGATATTGTTGTGGCTCGACGTTTTCTTCGTCATGGCGATACCGGCGGAAACCGGGAAATTATTTCCCAGTATACTTGATGTATAGAGAATACCTCCGTTCGGATTATTGAGATTCATAGACCCGAGTTTTCCACCAGCGAGTCCTGTTTCTTTCAGTAAGTATTCGTCCAGTATCGGCCGCAACTTCCCGAGGCGCGCCAGATTGTATGCAATGTTCCGATGCGGAAGCACGAGCACGTCTTCCTTTCTCGCAATATGATTAACGGCGACGGCAATTGCCTCATGGCCGAGTGCGAGGTGTATCGGGACACGAATTTTGCCTGCTTTACATTCCTCATTGACGAGTAGTTGACTCAGGCGAATCCGTATCATCTCATATGCCAATTGTTCTGGAGGATATGCCATGGTGATGTAGTGACTTTTTCATTCTACCCATTTTAGGTGAGGGGGCAATATCGTGGTATATTATTCATATGAATACCCCGAATCTCTCTCTAGAAGACAAAATGAAAGGGCTCTCGGAAGCGGCCGCATCGGCGCGTCGTCGCCACGCCAAAATCCTCCATAAGCCGGGCGCTGCTTTCAATATGGCCTTTAATTTCTTGCTTCCAGATACCTACATGCAGCCCCACTACCATCCGAGTAAAGAGAAAGTGGAGCGCATCAGCATCGTCGAAGGAAAGATCGCCGTTTTATACTTTGACGGCGAAGGAACGGTAACGAAGATAACTGTACTTGAGCCGGGCAAAACGGAATGGCTCGACGTCCCCGCTTTTTGCTTTCACACCTACGTCGTTCTTTCCCCGCGTGCCATCACCTACGAAACGATGGCGGGCATCTATGATCCCGCCACCTGGAAAACGTTCGCGCCGTGGGCGCCCCGGGAGGGGACGTCTGAGAGTATCATATATCTCTCGTCTCTGAAGCAGCGGGCGGGGGCGTCTTGAGCCAGCGAAGTTCCTCCGATAGATACCCTTCGTTTTGAAGCCGCTCCAAGCGCTGGAGACGGTAAAAGCCCTCGTTTTTGAAACGCTCTCTGGTGAGCTGCAGCTCACCGAACTTTGCTGCCATATCCTCTACTCCTTGTTTCACCGTCCATGCGCACCGGAAGCCGGGGAATATGTTTCGTATTTTCTCGAACGACACCTTGTATGTGCGCGTATCGACTCCCCCTTTCACCTTTCGGTCCTTGATGAGGCCCTCTTTGTCGAGTTCGGGATTGTCGCTCAGGAATTTCACATCGCACCCCGGAACCGCTGCCGCCGCAATACGGGCGAGGTCTATGACCTGGAGATTGTTTTCCTCGTCTCCCACGTTCAGGACAAGTAATTCTCCGCCGTCATAGTCCGATTCCGCAGCACGACGTATACCTTCGCAGATGTCCCGGACGTGCACGTTCGGCCGCCAGGGTGTGCCATCGGAATTCAAGATAATTACCTTCTCCGTAAACGCCATACCGGCGAACATGTTGACAACGACATCAAACCGAATGCGCGGAGAAAGCCCGAATGCCGTCGCGAACCGCAGTGCAATCGGTGAAAAACTCTCGTCGGCGAGCGCGCGGAGGTCTTCTTCTATTCGCAGTTTATTCAGAGAATATCCGGTCTGCGGGTTTGTCGACGATTCTTCCGTAAGCAGTTCGTTACTCCCTATGCCGTACACCGAGCAGCTGGATGCGAAAATGAAACGCACACCTCTCCTCTTGCAGCGTGCTGCCAGAGCGGCACTGTACTCCCGCACCGGCTCATAGACACGCGCCGCATCCATTTTTTTCATCGGGTCGTTCGAAATTGCCGCGAGATGGACGATAACATCTATGCCCTTGAGGTCTGCGTCATCGATGTCCCGCGCATCTTTGAACACCGTTTCTATTTCCTTCGGCGCATAGAGCGTCGCGTCGTGAAAAAACCCCGTGTCATAGCCGACACATGAATGCCCTTTCTCCATGAGGTACGGCGCCAGCACGCTTCCGAGGTAACCCAATGAACCGGTTATAAGAATCTTCTTCATAGGCTCTTGAAATATGATACTGTCTTCTTGACGCCCGTAGCAAGCGGCGTTTTTGGTTTCCATCCCGTTTCTTTCTTAATCCGTGTGATATTGGCGTAGAATCCGCGGGGCCTTCGGTCCCTCATAGACCACTGAGGAGCGGGGATCCCGAGGGTGTGATATGTTTCCCGCACCACACGGGCGACAGGCGTGAGGCGGCCCGAACCAACGTTATATATTGCACTTTGTTGCCTGCTTTTCTCGAGGAGCGCGATAAGCGCATCCGCGACGTCTCCGACATATACAAAGTCATTCGCTCCTTCTTTGTTCTTGACCTCCGGTACGGTGCCGCCCTGTATGCTTTTCACGGTGTGCGCAATAAGCGTCCGTTCTTTCTGTCCCGGACCGTAGACGAAGGATAATCTCGCCCATAAGAATCGCATCCCGCACTGAAGTGCAATTTGTTCTCCCAGTGCTTGCGTCGCCCGTTTTGCAGCGACGAAATCCGGCACGTGAGTTGCCGGCAGGAGTAGCGCCGATTCCTTAAGCGCGCCTTCCCCGCCGCCGTATTCCCAGCAACTCCCCGTCGAGAGGAATTTCTTGCATCCCGCTTCTGCCGCGAGAGAAATCAGGCTTAAGCTGTTTGTCAGATTTTTCACGCTCGTTGTCGCAGGAAAATCATACGACTCAAGCCCTTCCCAGGCGAGATGGATGACTGCATCCGGGTGAAAGGTGTGAAGCTCGCGTTTCACCGCGTCGGTTTTCTCCAAGCGCGTCTTCAAAAGGCGCACCACATGCCCTCGGGCGACAAGTTTCGGCACGAGATGTGAGCCAATAAATCCTGTTCCTCCCGTTACGAATACCCTCATGCCCGTTCTTGTTCTCATTCACGCGATGTTCGCCGCCGCGATTCCTTCGTGACAATCCACCAATATTGTCCTACATCCCGCCGCTTCACCGGCTTCTCTATCACACTCGTCATCCCCCACGAACATGGCTTTCGTGAGGTCGAAGTAGTGTTCGCGCGCCGCTTGGAAGAGGAGTCCCGGCTTCGGTTTCCTGCACTCGCAGCCGTCATCCCACCCGTGCATGCATACGTAGATGCCGCCGATGCGCACTCCCTGCTTTTCTAGTTCGTGGAGCATGTTTTGGTGTATCGTCTTAAGGTCGTTTTCCTTCATCATGCCGCGGGCTATGCCCGGCTGATTAGTGATGACGTAGAGCTCGTACCCTTCGACAGTCAAGCGCTTGAGCGCATCCACTGCGCCGGGTAGAAACTCGAATTCGTCCCATGTCTTTATATAGTCGGCCTGCGGCGCTTTCTTGTTTATCACCCCGTCACGGTCGAGTAGTATCACTTTCCGGGGGCGGAGGTATGCTTCCGTCGCGGGTAAGCGGTCCGGCGAACCGACACTGTAGTACGCATGGTTCGTCAGGAATCCCGCCAGTTCTCGTTTCCTGATAAGTTGCGGGATGACTGTTTTCTCAAAGCTGACGTTCCCAGGGGGCAGGAGTTCGAGGACTCTCTTCTGCAATATGAAGAAACCGATATCTACTCCATTCAATCCTTCCTGCTCGCGATTCTTGTCGTAAGCGGTCACATACCCGTCCTCGACGTGCATATTATTTTTCCGTGCTCCGTCGGGATTTGCATAGACCACAACCGAGGCTGGCGCACCTTGTTTCTCATAGAACAACTCTGCTTCTCCGAGATTGAACGGCCAATAGTTATCACAATAAAGCAATAAGAACTTTTCCTGCAGAGTCGGCACCGCGCCGCGGAGACGAGCGCCCGTTTCCTCTTCAACGTCTGCTATAAGGTGCGTGATACGCACCCCGTGCCGCGAGCCGTCCCCGAAATATTCTGTAATCTTCTCCGGCAGGTACCCGAGCAACATCACGATATCGGTAATTCCGTTTTCTCTCAGGAGCTCAACGAGATATTCCAAAAATGGCCTACCGTTTATCGGCACCATCGGTTTTGGCGCTGTGTCTGTAAAGGGGCGGAGACGTATACCGCGCCCGCCGGCAAGTATGACAGCTTGTGTTATTTGCTTCCGTTCAGCCATCGCATTGTTTCGTCTAATCTTCCGTTTTCTCGGAGGTACTGAATTTGCTTCAGACGATTGCATGTTCTTCCCCGGAATTGCTCTTCTGTCAAACCGACGGTTTTGAAAAATTCGACCAGTGCCTTTCCGCCGCGGAGCAGGTTCCATTCCGGTTTGTAGTACTCTTTCAGAACAGTGAGTATTTTCTCGAAGCTTATCCGGTACGTTCGGGCATCGGAGCCGTGCTCACCCGTGAACGTGAGTGTGCTTCCCGGTACGACTGCTTGCGCCGCTTCCGCAAGGTCGCGAACCGTATAGTTTCCGTCCGGAATTCCCACGTTGAACGACTCGCCGCAGACCAGCTCCCGCGGTGCCTCGAGTCCCGCGGCAAACGCGGCCGAAACGTCGCGCACATGGACGACGGGGCGCCACGGTGTACCGTCACTTTTCACCTCTATTTTCCCGGTCGTGTAGGCGCACGCAACCAAGTTATTGAAGACGATATCGCACCGCATGTTCGGGCTCACGCCGAAGACGGTTGAGGGGCGGAAACATGCTATACAAAACCGGTCATCATTCAGTTTCTTGAGCTCCACTTCGGCGTCCCACTTGGTCCTCGCGTACGCCGTCACGCCGTACGGGCCCGCTTCGTCTTCAGTAAGCTCGTGGCCCGTATCGGCAACGCCGTACATGCTCTGTGACGACGCATACACGAAACGCTTCACGCCCGCCTGTTTTGCCCGTTTCGCGAGCTCAACCGTTGCTTCAAAGTTTATTTCCTCGGTTATGCCGGGAGTTAGTTCACCGAGCGGGTCATTGGAGAGCGCCGCGAGATGAGCTACCGCGTCTACTTCTCTAAAGTCACCTTCTTCGGCATCGCGGATATCTTTCGTAATTTGTCTCACATCAGGGTTCTCTGCGAGGAAACAGTCCTCATAATATCCCGTATCGTATCCCGTCACGTTGTGGCCGCGGGCACGGAGGAGCGGAACCAAGGCCGAGCCGATGTATCCCCTGTTGCCGGTCACTAGGATATTCATGTTCCGTTGTTCAACAGTACCTCCATGCCTTTTTGTGCGAGACAGACCGGGATTTCTTTGAAGTCGTTCAATCCGTGCCTTTTCGCGGCCTGTGCAATCTCGTTTCGTATCGCGTCCCGGCGCTCCGGCGAAGCAAGGAATACGATACAGCCGCCCCCTCCTGCTCCCAACACTTTTCCGCCCCATGCGCCAGCATTCATTCCTGCGGCGTACAGTTCATCGAGAGTGGGGTTTGATATCGCTGATGCAAGCGTTTTTTTCATACGCCAATTCTTCTGAAGTACTGCTCCCATGTTTTTGAAATCTCCCGCAAGGAGATATGCTCTGAATTCCGGCACCAGATCCGCCATTTTTTTCAGGGTTTCGAATTTTTCCTCGTTGTGTTCGGTGTTCGCCTGCTGTTCGACAAGCACCGACGAGGCAAGGCGAGTGATGCCGGTATAGAAAAGGTGTATGTGATGTTCGAATGTGAGTTGCTTCCCGCGGTCGAGTGGTACCGGCTCGATGTCTACCGAGCCATCAGCGTTAAACTGAAATACATTGCATCCCCCAATGGCCGCAGCGTAATGGTCCTGCTTGCCGATGGGTTCCCTGAGTAGGTCGATTTCGAGATGCGCCGCGAGCTCCGCTATTTCTTTCTCGCTCGCATCCCCGCCCTGCGATACGGTGAGTGCTTTCATAAGCGCCACGGAAAAACTCGACGATGAACCGAGCCCCGTTTTTACTGGTACATCCGAAAACGTCCCGACATCAACATTCTTGAAAATACCGAAATGGAGAAGCGCTTCCCTGACACGGTCATGCTGAAGCTCCGAGGGGTGACGGACCGCTTCGGATGCGCTGTAGCGTACCGTCACGTCATCAACCAGCGGCGGACGGTTGATCGTTATGTAAATATATTTGTCTATCGCCGTGGAGATGACTCTCCCCGGCGAATGCCTGTAGAACGCCTCAAAGTCGGTTCCGCCTCCGACGAAACTCATCCGCACCGGCGCTCGTACGATTATCATGCTTCCCACTCTACCCCCGAAGGGAGTTTCGGGGCAAGTTCTTTGAAGTTTTTGCCGTTTTTGTCTTTTTCGGAAATAACCGAAGGTTCCGCGAGCGGCCATGCGATGCCGATGTCCGTATCATCCCATTTCAGCGTCTCGGCGTATTCCGGAGCGTAGACATTATCCATCTTGTAGTGGAGCAGGCAGTTGTCGGCCAAGGTACACATACCGAGCGCGCATCCTCTCGGCACGAAGAGCATATGCGCCGTCTCCTCCGAGAGCGTGGCACTTCCCCACTTGCCAAACGTCTTGGAGTCGCTCCTTAAGTCGACGAATGCGAAGAAGACTTTTCCCCGGGGAACATGGAGCAGTTTCGCCTCCGCATGCGGCGCTCTCTGGAAATGCAGACCGCGCACCGTTCCTTCCGCCCGACTGAATGATTCGTTTTCCTGAACCCATTCGCGCGAGAGGCCCCGCTCCTTGAAAAGTCTCTCGTCGTACGTCCGCGTGAAATAACCGCGCTCATCTTCGCGCCTTTCGGGCGATATTTTAAACACCCCCCCGATTTTCGTCTCCTCGAATGTCATACGACGCGGGGTTCGCGCGGAAGCGGCACGACGCATTTCCCGCGATACGCATAGTTGTCCCGCAGGTCCGCGATAATTTCGTCGGCGAAGTTCCATGCGAGTATGCATACGACGTCCGGATTCCCGCGCATAACCGTTTCGGGGTCTCTGATGGGGATGCGGGTTCCCGCCGTGAAACGTCCCTGTTTCAAAACGTTTTTGTCCGCGATACTTTCAAGCATATCCGTGCCGATGCCGCAGAAATTGAGCAACGTCGAGCTTCTCGCCGAAGCACCCCATCCTACAACCTTCTTCCTTTCAGATTTCATATTCCGGAGCAGTTTGAGAAATTTCTCCCGATGTTCACACGCTCGGGCCGCAAACTCCCGCCAGCTTTCCGCGTCGTTTACCTTTCCCCGTTCCTCTTCCTGCCGACACTTTTTCACCTCCGTGCCTTCTTCATCTTTCGTCTTCCGGGTGTAAACCACGATGGAACCGCCGCTGATGGGGCTTCGCATCATATCGAATATGAAAAGGCCGGCGTCATTCAGCAGGCGTTCGAGTGTTTTCAGCGTGAAATAGCACAGATGCTCGTGATAAATCGAGTCGTAGTGCAATTCTTCCAGTATGAGTTTCGCATAGTGGACTTCGAGCGCCGCGATTCCTTCCGGCGCGAGCACGCTCGCGATGCCTTGGACGAAATCTCTCGTATTCGCGACGTGCGGGAGAACGTTCCGCGCGAAGACCGTCTTTGCCATACCCCGTTTCTCCCGCACCCGCTCCGCGACATTCGTTTCCCAAAAGAGCGCGTCCGTCGGCACGCCGTTTTCTCTCGCCAGAGCGGCGATATTTTCGGCCGGGTCGATGCCCAGCACGTTATATCCCCGTTTCATAAACGGAAGCAGAAAAGTTCCGTCGTTACTCGCCAATTCCAGGACATATTCGCCGGGAGCGACTGACACGCGTTTCAGCAGTTCGTCGCAGAACGTTTCGGCGAAACGATTTGCCGTTCCGGACGTGCCGGTGACCCATACGTATTGCGAGAAGAGCGTCTTGGGGTCGATGGTTTCATTAAGCTGGACAAGTCCGCAATCCGAACAGCGGCTTAACGAGAGCGGATAGGTTTCCGTCTTCTCGTCCGCGTTTTTGAGAAGCGCGTTCGCGAGCGGCTGCCGTCCGAGATCAAAGAATTTTTCCAGGCCGTTCCCCCCGCACACTCTGCAGGTTGTTATCGTTTCCATCATATGTTTACTCGTTTCTTCTCATCATACCCGTTTTCCCGAGCACGGAAAGCAGAGGAATTATGTATTAGGTAACACCAAAGACTAAAAGGGAACTATATATTTAGTTACCCTTGTTCAAATGTTCAAAGCCGATAAATCAAGTTTAGAAATATCAACAGATTTACTAGGAATGTATTCTTTTTTCACAGCATCTGCACAACTGCTTATAAGAGAGGAATTGAGACCCGCGCATAAACGTACAGAATTAATGACATCAAGGTTATGCTTTTTTGTCTCAAGAAACTGATGATAGGCGGCAATACAGAGAGCCAAAAACACAAATATCAAAAGCCATTTTTTAAACCAATTATCTGCAAAAAATTTCTTCATTTTTTCTCTTTAAAGTAAACCGAGTGCACGCCATATATCATCTTCGGCAATTCCTTTTCTCCTTATATTCTTAAATATATTTGAATTTGATTCTTTAAATAGCTTCTTTGGTACAGTCGCTATAAGACCCCTCACATCTGAGGGGTCTGGATACTTTGGGTCCCTTATTACACAATGAGACCCTTTCCCATATTTACAAGACCAATCTAGTCCGAGTTGATTTGTCACCCTTTCCCAATTGTCGCGTGTTATATTGTTGAGACATTTGGCTAAATCACGATTCCTTATAAGTTGGTCTGCCATATTTCATACTCATACCACACAAAATTCTTCTTGGCGTGATTTGTCTTTATAAACAAGTACTTCCTCAAGAGTTACTCTCTTTTGAGCTC
>CAYYYM010000013.1:0-17456 GCA_964476325.1 uncultured Candidatus Saccharibacteria bacterium
AGGCGGTCGGTGCGAGGAGGAGGAGTGTGAGGAGGAGATATGGGAGACGGTTCATATTACTTTTATTATAACATAACTACAAAAACTTGACGGCGTACCGGAGCTGCAACGTGTCCAGATACGGCGACGTGAAGGGATTCTCATCCGGCGTGAAGGTCATTTTCCAAAAGAGCTGCCTGCCGTGCGGGTCCGCGAATGATTTCACTTCCCCGAGTTTGACGGCGCTCCAGTCGCCACTCGCACTGTTTTTCATATACAGCGCCGAACGTCCCCCGTACCCGTCCGCGTCTATCCGCTCTATCGCCGCCCGCACCACTTCCGCGGGATAGTTGCTGATGTTTACCGACACCACCGCGCGTGCCCGCGATTTGTCGAACCCCTTGTCCACAAACGTAAAGAACGCTTTCTCCCCGCTCGTGTACGAGACCTCCGCCGTGAGCGTCCGCTCGCCCGTCGGGGCGAATGTCGCGAGGTCGACGTTTGACGAAAACAGTTCTTTCGTCAAATCGACGCCGCCCACGATTTCATCCGTCCCGTTCTGAAACAGCTTGACGAACTTCGGCGTGCCCTTCGTCGCGCTATAGACGTACCAATCGCCGCCAGTCCGCACCGCCACGGGGTAAAAACCGTTCTCCATCACCCGTATGCCGAAGAACCGCGACACGTCGGTCACCGTCCCGCCGTGCACGTGATATCCCAGGCCCTCGTACGCGCCGTAGATGACGAGAAAGTCGTCGTCGCTCCCGCCGAAGCCGATGGTCCCGACGTACTGCGACCGGAAAGGCGCCGCATCGTTCTTGAAAACGGGCGTAAGCGCGGTGCTCCCCGCGCCGGCAGGGAGATAAAATACGCGTCCGACGTATCCCTCGTCGCTCCGCTCCACGGTTCCCACGAGCCATGTCGTGCCGAGTGCGCCGACGGAAACGCTGGAGAGCCGCCGTTTCTCCACGACGTCGGGGAGCGGGACGCTCGTGCCGGACCTGAAGTTCGTCCGGTTTGACTCCGGCACGACGTAGAGGGACGTGCCGTCCTTCACGAGACAGGAACCGCCGAGGCAGCTCGTGACCGTCCCGTCCTCGATGGTAAGCGGAGGGCGATAGCCGCTGCGCGTGCCGCTCCCCCACTCGAAGAGCGGCGGGAACGTGAACGCGGTCAGGTCCCGCTCGTGGTACATCGTCGTCGCGTCCTGGTCGAGCCAGCCGACGCCGGAGAAGAGGTCTGTGAAACTCGACACCACCAGGTTTTCCCCTTCCCGCACCAGATTGCCCCCCTCGGTCGTCACCACCGGGCCTTTTTCTTCTTCCGTGCCGGGTATTTCGTTCACGGTCGGTGTCGGCGTTTGCGCGCCGCTCGGGACCGCGTTTACCTGCAACGTCTCGCCGTGGAAGCCGTCCGCCGATGTGACGCCCGAGACAAGGCGCTCACGCAACAGTCCCTCCACCAGCCCCCGCGCCTGCGTCGCGAGCCACAAGACGAGCATAAAGAGTGCGATGGCAACCACGGCAACGAATGAGACGGTCACAATCCAATCAATCACCATTCGCACCCGCTGCGGCAGCCGTTCGTATACTCTTCTCAACGGATTCGGGAAACGTCCCGGCATGATGCCCTCATTATACCACGCCGAGGATATAGGAGGCGCCTAAGAGGATGAGGATGACGCCCTCGACGAGCGCCGCCCATACCGCAAACTTCGGTGAAGAGCCTATCCAGATGCTCATGCGCCACACCGCGATACCGTAGACGATGAGCTCGTCGAGGAGATAAAAGAGGACGAAGAGCGCGATGTATCCGACACTCGCCCCCGTTGAGAGCCCTGCGTCAGAGAGAAGCCCCGCGAAGGTGAGCGGCACCGCCGCCGAACACGGGAACTCTACGACGGTCAGGATGGCGGCAAAGAGCGCTACGATGCCGATGAGCGCGATGAATCCTTTCTTTCCATCGAAGGCGTCCGTCACCTTCTGCGAGACCCTGTTCACGAGCTTGTTGTTGCTGAAGCCGCACGCCGGCCCGAACTTCCGGTACCGGACGAACTGCCGCAGGAGCAGGACGCCGCCCGTAAGCGCGATGGCGCCGATGACGAACTCGAGGAGCGACGCTACCGGTGCGAGAATCTTGAACAGCCGGTACCAGAGGACGATGAGCGCGCCGTAGAGCGCCGCCGTCACGGCGAGGTATGTTCCTCCGATGGCTGCGATTTTTCGGCGCTTCCGCAGGGCAAGCGTCAGCCCGAGGATGAGCACGATGGCGCCGAGCGAGCAGACGTTCACGCCGTCGAGGAGGCCGAAGACGACCGCCAGCGCGGCAAACGACTTCCCGCCGGCCGCGAAGTCCCCGATGAGTGGCAACGCGACGGTCGAGGTTGGCGCCACAGCGGCCGTTGACGTTCCCGACACGTTTACGTCCTCCCGCAGGCCGAACTGCCGCACGAGTGACTGCTCTATCTTCGCACCGATATCCGCGGCGTCGTCAAACCCCACGAAGAACTCGTTCCCCACGAACGTGAGCGGCACGACGCCGAAGTACTGCTCCGCGCCGTACTCCCGCACCATCGTTTCGAGGAGCGGCAGCGTTTCCCGTTTCTCGATGGCGTACCGGTTTACCTTCAGGTCCGCGTACTGGTTCTCCAGCTCGTCCAAAAACCCCTGCTCCGCGCGGCAATGCGGGCAGCTGGTGCTGTAGAAGAAATATACGACTGGTCGCGCATCGCCCTGCGCCGCCGCAGGCGCGGCGGGGGTGAGCACGCCGGCGAGCGCGACGATGAGTATCAAAAGGCCGAGCTTCTTCATATATGCAGCAACTGTTCCACTTGTTCCGCCAGCTTCGCCGCGGTTCCCCGCGTGAGACCGAATTGTTTGACTAGTTCGTCCGTTTCCCGTCCCGCGAGCTCGTAGGCGAAGTAGACGTTCCGGAGCGCGAGCTTCTCCCGCGCGTCGCTCCCGAGGTTCGCGAGCACCGTCACGGGATACAGTCCCTCGTCCTCGATGAGACGTTCCAGGCTCTTTCCGCCCTCCCGCGGAGACGGATATCGCCAGCCGGTCGCGTTCAGCTTGCGGCACCGCGCGTACCGCTTCGCCTTACTCGTCAGCTTCGTGTTGGTGATGAGCCAGACGCGGCACTTCTCGCTGCCCGAGCGCTCGGCGGTTCCGATGTCCCGACCGCGCGCGTCGGTGTACATGATGTCCTTGATGTCCGACTTCGTCCCCCGCCGGTTGTGATATTTCGCCTCGACGAAATACCGGATGTTCCCCTTCAGCGCGACGACGTCTATCTCGTGCGTCACGCATGCGCCGCTCACGATCTGGTTCGTCTTCGTCTCGTACCCGTACTGCGCGAGCACCTGCGCGATGTAACGCTCGAAGTAGTAGCCGGCTGGTCCGAGTTCCATAATCGCTTTCTTGAGCGAATACCGCGCCGCGGCGGCGGCGTGCTCGCGCATGAGCGCCCGGCGCACCCGTTCGAAGAGCACTTCCGTCGACTCGCCGCTCCGCACCTGCTTCGCGACGCCGCGCTCAACCTCGGCCGCGGCGGCTCGCGGCAGACCCACGCGTGCAAGCGAACGGACCAGCTTCTCCGGCTGGTACGGCTCGCGCTCGCCCGATGCTTTGGTTATTTCCATGGCGCTCTTTTCAGCAATGTAAGGAAAAACAGTCCGGCGCTGCAGAGTATGATGAGCGGTCCCGCCGGGAAACCGGTCAGTTCGTATAATACTACGCCGCCCACCGTGCTCAAGCCCCCGGCGACCGCGCCGCAGCAGCGGTACATGGTAAGCGAGTGCGCGAGCCGCTTCGCGGCCGCCGCGGGAATGGCGATGAGCGCGGCGGTGAGGAGCACGCCGACGAGCTTCACCTCGAGCGCCACGACGATTGCCACCACCGCGAGGTAGAGGAACCGGTGCCATCCCACCTTGACGCCCATGCTTCTCGCCAGGTCTTCCGACAGCCCCGCGAGCACGACGCCGCGGTACAGGAGCCGTATGACGACAAAGGCGATAACGGCGATGACGACCGCTAAGACGGCATCCGTCGCCGTCACCTCCGTGATGTCCCCGACGAGCGCGGCTTCGGCGCTGTCGAGCGGCAGGATGAGAAATCCCGCCGCGACCGTCGATGCGAAAACGATCGCCGTCACCGTCTCGAGCGGCAGCTTGCTCCACGCGTTGATGACCCAGATGAGCGCCGCTCCGATGACGATGGCGCCGAGTCCGCCCCAGAAGATGTCAAATCCGAAAAGCAGCGCCAGCGCGACGCCGGGCAGGGCGACGTGTCCGAGGGGGCCGCCGACGAGCGCGAGTCGTTCCGTGATGAGGAGTGTCCCGAGATAGCCGGCGGCGGCGCCGACGGCAAGTGCGGTGATGATGACGGGTATCATAGCGCGTGTTGATGAAATTTGATTTCCGTGCCGTAGAGGCGCTCCAGCATCTCGGGCGTCAGCACCTCCCGCGGCGGACCGTAAAACGCTTCCTCCCGCCGCATGCAGAGAACATGCGTCGCATGGGCGTACACGACGTTCAGCTCGTGCGTGACGAGGAGGACGGTGAGCTTTTTCTCTTTCCAAAACGAACTGATGAGCGAGTAGACCGTTTCCTCGCCGCCCACGTCTATGCCCGTCGTCGGTTCGTCGAAGATGAGCACCTCGGGGTCGCGCGCGAGCGCCCATCCCACCATCATCCGCTGGAACTGTCCCGAGGAGAGCGTTCCGGGGTTCCGCTCCATGATATTGAAGACGTCCTGCAAACCGACGGACTCGAGGCAGGCGCGCGTTTTTTCTTCTCCTATTCCCTTCATGCCGAAGAAATCCCTGACCGTCATCGGGTACTTCAGGAACTGCTGCGGCGACAGCCGGTCCGGGAGATAGCTCACGCGCGGGCTGCCGTTCCACTTCACCGTTCCCTCCGCAGCCGGGATGAGGCCGAGGAGCGCTTTTGCCAGCGTCGTTTTGCCGGCGCCGTTCGGCCCGATGACGGCAATGAACTCGCCGCGCTCGACGTCGGCGGTGAAATTTTTGACGATGACTTCGTCTCCGTACGCAAGGGTGAGATTTCGCACGCGGAGGATAGCGGACATCTTCTTCAGCGTATCACAGCGTCCCCGTGAAATCACGGGGATTCTTCCCCGCATACTGTATTTTCTCCAGCGCGAACTTCCCGTCGCGGAGCGCGCCGCGCAGGAGCTTCACCCGCTCGCCCTTCGCGCCCATCGTCCACACGCCCGGCGCGGGCGTGAAGGCGTGGAGCATGCGGAGGAGCGTGCGCGCCGCCGTTTCGTCTCCCTCAAGCGCCCGCTTCAGCGTCTCGGGAGACACGAACGCATCGTCGGTGCTGAAAAATTTCGTGTATGTCGCGCGCGATTCGTCCTGCGCCTCGGGCGTGACGGCGCCCTTCACGTACGCCGGCACCGTCTCGCAGACGAGCGCGCCGCCGAGCTCCGCGAGGAGCGATTCGAGCTCTTCGTAGTACAGGTCATCGAGGTCGCGTGCGAGTTCGCGCTCCGCGAGCACCGGCCCGTGGTCCATCTCCCGGTCGAGGAGGAAAAGCGTCACGCCGGTGCGGCGCTCTCCCGTAAGGAGCGCGCTCCGCATCGGCGACGGACCGCGGTAGGCGGGAAGGAGCGAGGGGTGGACGCCGACCGTGCCGCGCGGCGGGAGGGAGAGCACCTCCTCCGGCAATATTTTCCCGTACGCCGCGACGATGAAGCAGTCGGCTCGCACGCCCCGGAGGACCTGCTTCAGTTCGCTCTTGCCGCGGGGCTGGAGCACGGGGACGTTCCATCCCCGCTCCGCCGCGAGTTCCTTGACGGGCGGCGGCGCGATAGCGTTCCCTCTCCCCCTCGGCTTATCGGGGTTGCACACGATGGCGACGGGAACGCCCAGGTATGCCGAGATGTTTTCGAGAACGAGTCGCGCGAAACGCGGCGTGCCGAAAAACGCGTATTGCATACCCAGTATAACTACCTCGACAGGTTGAACCTGCAGGCAGTGACTCTTGTATCTGACCTTGTCATAATGTCATTCTGATAGAGATGTTAGTAAGTGCCTATCGGAGATTTCGAGGTAGTTCTACTGGGCATAGCTGTAAGAGTAGATTACCATAAAGATATGCCCGGTAAAACTACATCGATATTCCAAGGAATAGTCATCAGACAACATATGATGCATATACGATATACAAGGTCAAGTAGCTTCAATATTACTCGAGGGGTTACCCTATCGATGTAGTTTTACCGGGTATGCTCCCTGCCCAATTTATTTCAAAGCGGAGCCCGCTCGTTCCCATCCGCACCCTGCTCGCGTTGGAAATCGCGTTCGCCGTCCTGTACTACCTCGGCACACTCCCGTCTCCCGAGTCCAAACTGCACTTTTTCGAATCCTTTTTCTTCTCGCGGTTTTTCTCCTATCAGGTGTTCAAGCCGCTCTTCCTCTCCGCCGTCCAGTTCGCCATCACTATTTATGTCTTTCTCCGGTGGTACTACGAATCGTACACGCTCCGTCCTTCCGAACTCTGCCGCCGGCGCGGCGTCATGCTCAAGCGGGAGCGGACGCTCACGCTCGACCCGGCGACGACCGTCGAGATTTCCCGCAAGCCGCTCTCCTGCCTTTTCCACCACGGGAACGTGACGGTGCGTAACGGGCGGGGGGAGATGATGACGGTGCCGGATGTCTCGCGGCCGGACGAATTCGCCCGCCGCGTCGCGGAGGCCGTCACGCCCGTCTTCATACAGTCGCCGCTCGACGTGGCGAAGCTCCTGGAGTACGAAGAGCACGAGCGCCTGGAATTCAAATCATCCCTGCGCGTCGACCGGAAGAGCGGGAGGGTAAATCGCTCACTCGAACGGGCCGTGCTCAAAACGGTCGCCGCGTTTCTCAACACGAGCGGCGGCTACCTCGTGCTCGGCGTGGACGATGCCCGCCGCCCGGTCGGCTTGCGCGCCGATTACGAAACGCTCCAGCGCAAGGACGCGGACGGTTTCGAGAACCACTTTACCCAGCTTTTCAATGCGATGGTCGGCGTCGATTTCAGGCACCTCGTGAAGCTGTGGTTTCACTGCATCGACGGGGCGGATATCTGCGTCGTGCAGGTTTCCGCCGGGCACAAGCCGGCATACCTGCTCTCCGACAACACCGAAGAATTCTTCATCCGGACCGGGAACGTGACGACCGCCCTGAAGCTTTCCGAAATCGACGCCTACCGCCGGAATCGCTGGTCCCGATAGTGTTCCGCCCTCCGGAGGAGTGGCGGCAGCTACCGCGGGGCGGCTTCACACTATCGGGACGGGTTCTGAACCGGTATGGCTTCTTTGCCCACGCGCCGGCGTACGCGACGCCCACGCGCGGAAGCGCGTTTATTGTTCCCGGTTTTTCCCCGTCATCTTCGAACCACAGTCCCGTTTCTCCCGTCGCCGGGAGTCCGTTGAACCGCTTATTGATACCGAGCGCTTTCGTGACTCTTCCCGGTCCCGCGAATCCTTCCACGCCGCGTATGAGAACCGCCGCGGGATATTCCTTATCCCCCGTCACGATGTTCAGCATCCAATGCACGCCGTATACGAAGTATACGTACCAGCGTCCCGCTTCTCCGAACATCGGCGCGTTCCGCGCCGTCCTGCCGCGATGCGCGTGACTCGCCCGGTCATGCAGTCCGTCATACGCCTCCGTCTCCGTCACGCGATAGCATCTTGTCCGACCTTCAACGTCGGACGAGGACACGCAGAGTAGTTTCCCGACGAGTTCGCGCGCAACCGCGAGCGTGTCCCGCTCAAAAAACGCTTTATCCAGTATGTTATTCATTCTTTCCCCCGCCTTTCCCCCGCCATCGATTTTCAAAATACTATCATACACTGTTATATGATAGTATTTTGAAATCTGTTATACCGAAGACCGTCTTCGATAGATATAACACTGGCAGGCGCTTGATACAACGTGCGTTACCGCTCCTTTCTGATTTTAATCGCCTTGCCGTTCACCACGGCGTCGGCGATTTTCCGCCGCGCGGCATGGAGCGCGCGCTGAAGCGTACTTTGGGAAATCCCCATCTGCTTCGCCGCGCGCTCCTGCTCCCAATCTTCCGCATCGCAGAGCCGCAATACTTCCAATTCTTCCCTGTTTATTTCCACTTCTTCCAGTTCTGAGAGCGGCACGGCGCGCGGTTTGAAGTAACGGACGCCTGGGTCAAACAGTATCCTTCTCGGTTTCAAGGGTCTCGTCATACGTTTCGGCTACTGCTTCTTGAGTTCGTCGAGCCGGGCTTTGACCGCCTTCAGTTCGTCCTCAAGGTCTTTCATTTCTTCCTCCAGTATCTGCGCTTCGTCTTTCGGCGACACGCGGGGACCGAATCTCCAGAATCTGCCGAATCCCCTTCCGTAGCCCCTGCCGCACGGACCGAGGCCGCGGCCAGTCAGCGGCCCGAGGCCGAACGGCCCTGTTCCATCTTGTCTTGGCATAATTATGTTTTGTTATAGGTTGAGACAGCACGACCTTTGCTTCTCACTTCTCACTGCCATTATGAATATATACCCATAACTATATCCCTGTCAAGCTGCATGCTTATGTGTTAAACACTGAGTGTTTAACATGCCGCAAGCGGGAGGAACGCGAGGACGAGGATGATGCGGTAGGCGCCGAAAGCGGTGAAGGTATGGCGTCGCACGTAGCCGAGGAGAAACTTGATGCCGAGGAGCGCGGTGAGGAACGAGACGATGAGTCCGATGCCGAGCGTCAAGAAACCGGTCCCCGAGAGCTCGTGGAACGATTTCACCGCGTCCAGACCCGTTGCGGCAAGCATCGTGGGAACCGCGAGGAGGAACGAGAATTCCACAATCGCCTCGCGCTTCACGCCCAGAAGCATCCCGCCCACGATCGTCGCCGCCGAGCGGGATACGCCGGGAATGAGCGCGAGCGACTGACAGAGACCGATACCGAACGATTTCCGGTACGTGATGCGCTCCGGCGCCTCAATGGCGCTCCTCTGCCGGAACAGGCGCTCGAACAGGATGAGTACGAGACCGCCTCCGGCGAGTGAGACGAGGACAACCGCGATGTTTCCGAGAAGATACGTCTTTACGATGTGGTAGAAGGCGAGGCCGAGGATGCCTGTCGGAACGAAGGCGACGGCAAGGCGCTTCACCATCCCCCAATCCAGGAATTTCTGCCAGTAGAGCGCGACAACCGCGAGTATCGCGCCGCTCTGAATCGCAATTTCAAACGTCTTCGTGTAGGGGGACTGTGCGATACCCAAGAGGTCCGACGCGAGCGTCAAGTGCGCCGTCGAGGAAACGGGTAGAAATTCGGTGAACCCCTCCACGATGCCTAGTATGACTGACTGGAACGCGGTTATCATACGGCAATCATATCATAGGTGTGGTATAGTGGTATAATGGTATAAACACATGTTTTCTTACAAAGGTCACGGATACTATTACTAAATATCAACTCCGTATGGATAAGAAAACCATCGTTATCATCGTCGTCGCCGCGGCAGCAGCCGTCGGCGGTTACCTCTACTGGCGGAGTACGCGCCAGATGCAGCCGTCTCCCGAAGCAGTCGGTACGGGAGATATTATCACTCAGAGCGCCACACAGGGCGTCCTGCCGGCTCTCGGCGGCAGTACCAATCCGCTCGAGAACCAACCGAACGTCAACCCGCTCGACGTGGTAAATCCCTTCAATTCCGTAAAAACTAACCCATTCCAATGACTATGAGCAGTAAAACCATTCTTTCTCTCTGCGTCATCGCGCTCGGTTTTGCAGTGTCGGGTATCATGGCGGGCATTACCCTGGCGCAGACGGTAAGCGCCTCGGACATCCAGTTCCCGGTCGCCAGTTTGGGAAACTGCACGAGCCAGACCGATTGCAACGCATACTGCAGCGACGCCGCCCATGCGGACGCCTGCGTCGCGTTTGCGGAACAGCATCACCTGATGTCGGCGGACGAAATTGCCATCGCCAAGAAGTTTCTGGCGGCCGGCAGCGCCGGTCCCGGCGGATGCACGTCGGCCGCGTCGTGCCAAGCATACTGTGACAACATCTCGCACATCGATGAATGCGTCGCGTTCGCCAAAAAAACCGGCATCCTGCAACCCGAAGAATTAAAAGAAGCTGAGCAGGTCCAGGCGGCGATTGCCAAGGGCGTGCAGCCGCCCGCATGCGGAAACAAGAAAGAGTGCGACGCGTACTGCAGCAGCCCGAGCCACATGAAGGAATGCATCGCGTTCGGCGAGGCAGCCGGATTCCTACAGGGCGAAGAGCTGCAAAATGCCAAGAAGATGATTGCGGCAATAGACGCGGGAGCGACTCCCCCGCCGTGCCAGGGCAAAGACGCCTGCGACGCGTATTGTTCACAACCAACTCATATGGAGGAGTGCATAACCTTCGCACAAGCGGCGGGGTTTATGAGTCCGCAGGAAGCGGCCGACTCGCAGAAAGTCCTCGCGGCAATCAGGAATGGCGTCAACCCGCCGAAGTGCCAAGGCAAGGAGGCGTGTGACGCGTACTGCTCGCAACCGGAACATTTTGACGAGTGCACCAATTTCGCAGTCGCGGCTGGATTCATGTCATCCGAAGACGCGGCGGTCGCGAAGAAAACTGGCGGCAAGGGCCCCGGCGGATGCACGACGAAAGAGTCCTGCGACGCGTTCTGCAATAATCCCGACAACCAAGAAACCTGTTTCAACTTCGCCAAAGACAACGGTTTGATTTCGCAGGATGACCTGCAAAAGATGCAGCAAGGGCAGGAGCAGCTCCAGCAGTCGCTCAAAAACGCGCCGCAAGCAGTGCTCACCTGTCTCCAAAACGCCATCGGCAGCGACGTGCTTGAGAAAATGAAGAGCGGGAACTTTATGCCACCGAAAGATGTCGGAGAGAAAATGATGCAATGTTTTCAGCAAACGGCGCCGCAGGGACAGGGCCCGATGAATCCACAGGGGCAACCGGGGCAAAACTTTGCTCCCGGAACGGAATCGAACATACCGGGGGGTCCGCAAGGACAAGCCGGCCCCGGCGGATGCACGACGCCCGAAGAATGTAAGAAGTTCTGTGGGAATAACCCGGACGCCTGCCAGAACTTCCAAGTGCCGACAGGCAGCGGCCAAATACAGTCCGGAGGAACGATGCAGCCCGGGCAGCAATTCGCTCCCGGAACGGGACCGGATGACATGCAGCCGAATATGATGCCGCAGAAACAAGGCGAGTCCGGCGAAAGACTGAAAGAGGTTCTGCCATCCAAGGAGTTTATGCCGATGCAGGGTGATAAACCGCTCAATGAGTTTATGCCGCCCCCATCAGGCGACAAGCCGCCGGAGGTGATGAAACCCCCGGAAGATATGCAACCCATGATGCAGCAGGATAAAGTGCAGCCGCCGACAGAACAGCAACTTGAGGATGCTCCCTCTTCACTCAATGTCTCGCCTGCTCCCCTCGGGAGCTTACTGAACGTTTTCGCGCCGCTTGTCGGACAACACTAAAATCATATCAATCCCGCCAGTCCATGGACTGGCGGGATTGATATCATAACGTTATGTCACGCGTATTCGTCGGTATTCCCCTTTCCCCCGCGGTGCAGGAAAAAGCTCTCCAGTGGGAACATTCGCACGGCACGTTTCCGGTACGATGGATATCGGGCAAAAATCTGCATGTCACGCTCGTGCCGCCCTGGGAGGAATTGAATATCCCGCCTACGCTCCGGAACCTCTCCGCGCTTTCCGATAGATTCTCGCCGTTTTCCATCCGGTTCACCCGCATTACGCTCGGTCCCGGTTCGGGCGAACCGAACCTTATCTGGGCGACCGGAGCCGCACCCGGGAATGTTGTCGCTCTTGCGGAAGCCGCGCATGAGGCGCTCGGCATCCCGCTTCCGGAACGGACATTCACGCTCCACACGACGCTCGCCCGCTTCAGGCCGGAGGAGATTCGCACCTTCCCCGTCCGAACGCTCAACGAACCCGTCGACTGGGAAATGCGCATCGAGCGCGTCGTCCTCTTCGAATCGCGCCGCGGCCCGCACGGCGCTGATTATTATATTCTGGGAGAGGTGACACTATAAAGGATGGTTTTTATTTCTTCCCACAGGTCAGTTCTATCCAGGACTGCAAGCGGTATCCAGATGAACACTGCGATACGCTGGCGCATATACTATTTTAGTATATCGCGAAATGGATGCAAAAGAGACCCCTGACGTCGTCAGGGGTCGGTCCATGTCTCAGATAGCTCCCCATCCTTTTCTTTAGTATTCATAAGCACCTCGAAGCCGTTACGTCCCTTGAAACAAAGGAACGGTTTCACTTGCTCCATGAATCTCCTTGTAACTTCGATTGCAAGGTATACCGCGATTTTAAAGTTGCCTTCACTTCTACTCGAAATGACGCGGGTAGCCGCTTCAACTGCTTCTTCAATTGCATCCTGGAACCACTGCGGCTTTTCCGCACGTGTTGTTATGGGCATTTCCGTCTCCTTTGTTAAGGACTTCTGTTTCCTTTTCTACCCCGATGAGCACTAGAAGTCAAACGCCGTTTTACCAAAACCTTGAGTTATTCGCCAATATATCTGAATCGCGGCACTTTCTTGCCGTTTAATTCTCCTTCGCTCAGGAATAATTTAAGCGGACGGATCCACATATTACCGTCTCCATACTGGAACGCTCCGGAAGCCGAGAGCTTTGTCATCGGTACATCCACCTACGCGGGCGCGAGCATCACTTCAGCTCCGAGCGGCAGCACGATGAACCCGGGGAGTATCTTCACACCCTTTGAGTCCTATTACGATGCGAAGCTGAAAGCGCTCGGATGGAGCGTCGCGAATGACCTCGCTGCGGGCGGGCATGTCGGCGGGCAAACCGGTTATCGCAAGGGAGGCAGTGTTATCCTCACCCGTTTTCATATTGATTACCAAACCAAACCGGCGAATGCTCCGTCCGAATGTCCGTGCACGGTGACACTGTCACTTTTCTCAACGGGAGAGTGATTCCGTAAACGTCTTCCCGTCGAGTACTTGGCATTGGGGCGGGTTTGATTCCAGCACCGGAAATCCGGCAGAGACACACGTATCAAAATCGGTTATGTGCGCGAGGAGCGCGTCGCATCGTTCCTTGCTCGCCCAGTCGCTCATCGGAAGACATTTCGCCAACTCACTCGCAAGCGTCACTGTTTCGCTGCTTGACACTACCCGAAACGTCAGGGAATACTCCTGCGCGTCCGGCTCACTCCCCGCTTTTCTTGATGGCGTGACGCGCTCAAGAGAAATCAGGAATGAATCGAAGGGCACAGACGGAGTGCCGGAATTAATATCTCTCGTTTCCGAATCGGTGTCGCTTTTCAGCGTTACGTTCGCCGTGACAGAGCCGGCCTGAATGCACTGCACACCTACCGGACACCGGCTGTCTCCTACTATCCCGTTTAGCGTAATGCGCACGCCGTTTATGAAAACCGTTTTGCCGACGCCTACCGTCCCCCTGTCCACTGTTCCCGACGAGACTTCCAGTTGCTCAACCTGCAGCGTGTTGCCTTCGGTAAACGTTCCGGAAACGTCCACTTTTTGTCCGACAAGCTCGAGCGGTGCTTCGGCCGGGTCTATCCGGAGCGGCAGGGCATACGTGACTTCCGTGCCTTCCGCCGGAGATTCCATTATCAGTTTGAAACCGTTCTCCGCCTGCCTCAGCTCGCCGGAAAACGTTCCGGCGGGGCAGGCGTCAAACGCGCACTGGGCGCCGTGTCGCGCGACGTACGAACCGTCGGGACACAAAAGCGCTTCCTGCGTACAAGCTATTTGATTTCCAGCGGGGCGGTGGAGGTAGTAATAGGCGCCGAGTGCAACGATGAGGACGGCGGAGCATATCAGTATGATTTCTTTGGTTGTATTCTTATTCTTTTTCATTTCGGTTTAGAGAATACGGGGTCAACCACTATTTTACACAGTAAATATAGTTATATCTATAAATAATGGGGGTTGATTCCCCTTCCTCAATTGAATTGTACTTTCATTATGTCAATAAAATTAAGTTTTGAACATATGTAAAAAGAGAAAGGGGCTATCCACGATGTTGTGGATAGCCCCAATTTTTTCGAGCCGCTATCGGCGGAATTCAAGGGATCAAAAGCCCCAAGAATTCAAGACCTCAAGGGTCGATTTATTGCGCGAGGAAGCCGGACACCGAACCGAAGAAGTCGCTCGGGTGGCCAACGAAGGGCGTGCCGAACCTGACCTCGCCGCCGTAGAAGAGGAAGTAGGGAGACCCGGAAAAGCCGCCACCGGCCCCCGGAGAGAACTCGTCGCCGGCGCAATCGACGTGGAGCTGTTCCCACTGAACCTCGCGTTCGGGGTGGGTCAGCAACATGATGCCGATTGCGAAGGCGCCGAGACCGAACTCGTTGGCCGCGAAGACCTCACGTGCCCGGCGCACCGAACGGCCCTTGTGACGGAGACCGAACTGGGCCGGAACGACGAGGATGTCGAAGTCCTTCTGCTCGTCGCCGAGCTTCTGGAACATCTTCACCGTCTTGGCGTGCTGCCTGAGGTACTCCGCTCCGAGCTGGCCGTCGCGGTAGTTGTAGAACGACCGGGAGTCGGCGATCTTGGTGTGAACGAGCTGGACCGCCTGGCAGTACTTCTGGATCGGATCGGTCACTTCAGGGAAATGCTTCGCCGCCAGTGCGTCCACCGAGGGAATCGCGAACCATCCTTCGGCACCGTTCGGGAGTTCCGGCAGGGTCTTGGCGAGTTCAAGCGCGTGGCTCGGATCGAGACCGAAGATCTTGGCGATCGCCTTGATCTGGTCGTTGATCGGCTTCGGCCCCCTGTACTCCTTCGGGTACGTGTAGTTGGAACGGACTTCCTCGTTGGCGTACTGATCGGACACGGACAGCTCAGCGATGAGCTTGGCGATCCCGTCCTGCAGTTCGCCACCGCGCTCGTTGAGCCGCTGTGCGCGCGCATCGTCGAGCTTGGACTTGTTGTAGACGGCCTCGAAGAGGCCGGTTGCGTGGAGACCTTTCGGGTCTCTGCTAGTGATCAATGTCTGTGACATCGTCATCCTCCTTCTTTCTTTGGATTTGCCAGAGTCGCTCCGGCTAACGGCTTCCTCTGTATGAGGTAGCGCAATAGGCATAAAAATTGCCTTACGCCCAATGCGCTACCTCATACATAAACCTTTTTTAAAGAACTGATTCTGACGCTTAGGTATAGCAAATATAGGCAATTATGTCAAGTATTTGGCCATATCCCCTTCTTTAGCTTGAGTATAGGGAATCTCACTACTCCCGAGCACTCAAGGCCTTGAGTGCTCGGTGCGTTCTCGAAACCCTCGGTTTCGAGGACTTCCGACACGGAAGGGGCGCGGTTGCTCCCCTTCCGACCCATCCCCCGTTCGAATCCTAGATACCATTATAGTACAAAGAAGCCCCTCAAGAGGGGCTTCTTTGTACTATGCTGTGCTCTCCGGTCTAACACCAAGGCCCTTCAAGTAGTATAAGGGTTTTTGCTGAACAGGGCTCAATCTTCTCTTCCGCTCACAAGTTTACCCGAAGGGTGGTAATGTCGCCGGACGGTTCTTTTTTGTTGAAGATTAAGAAGTTTGGCTTTACCACCAGGTTAAACTCTTCCCCTGCTTTCGGCTGGTATGGTTGCGCCGTTCCCTGAATTTGCAATGTCCCTTCGTCGTCCTGGTTATCCACTACGATGGATACTATAGGATTCTTAAGGACATTTTGATATTTCAGGGACTGCGGGTCCGTGGAAAGGTAGATGTTCAAGTCGTCATCCGCTTTATATGTCATACTGGCCGCCCACGGCTTGTTTTGACATGATGTCGCGAGCACGCAGCAGGTGTGATTTTTCAACCACTTCCGCATGCGATTTTCAGGTTTTTCGAGTGGGGTGGGCATACCTAGTTGACTTTATGCTGTATCTCGCCCTCCAAGAACCCCCGCATGTTTCCGATGAATGTTTCCTGCTTCGCGATACGCGCCTCGTCGCTTATGAAAGCAATCGGCGGATACAGCGTGCAGTTCGGAAACGCTTTCAAAATTTCAAGGTCTTCTTTTTTCATCTCGTCGGGATGGTCGGACACAAACACCATATCGTTTTTCGCCAGCCGTCGGGCAAGCGCCTGCGTATTGATGATTGAAGGGGGTACGGTGCTTATGAGGACGCTGTCGGCTTGGATGAGGGGAATATTTTTCTCGTTCAGCAGATTTTCCGTCTCGGGGGTTTCGGCCACGTTCACTGAAATGTATTTACAACTCTTAAGCAGATTGTCCAAGGTTTGGTAGCTATAGGGGACCTCCTTAGACCTGCGCGACCAGTAACTCACGTGCGCACCGAAGCCCGCTGCCAATTCGGCAACGCGGCCTCCGATGCGGCCGAGTCCGACCACGCCGAAGTTACTGTCCTTAAGCTCGTGAGCTCTGATTCCCCCGAAGTCGTAATTGCCGGCGCGCGCCCGTGCCAATCCTTCGTCGATGCTACGCATCTCATGAAGTATTGCCGCCATCACGAACTCGGCGACGGATTCGGTGCTGTATCCTCCCAGGTTGCAGACACTGATACCCTTATCCGTGGCGGCTACAAGGTCAACTGTGCCGTACGCCGTGGCAAGTATGTTGATTAACTTCAGGTTAGGCGCGGCATCTAAAACGTCCTTGCCGATTGGTACTTGAAACCCCAAAAGGAGGCAATCGCAATCCTTAAGCTCGGTCATTAACCGAGGGTCGTCCCGGTTTAATGAAATCCTTTGCTCAACAAGGTTGTCCAGTTGGTCCCAGTACTTTTGGTCCAAACTGCTATCGGGAATATTGATGAGGATGGCTTTTTTGAATTTCATGATTTTTTCGAACGGCTTCGAGCGCTTTTGATTTTTAATTTACTCAATCTTTCTAGTAAATCTCCGAGATTTGACTCGCATATTTCAGGGACCGAGATAATATCATTTCTTTTCTCGTCAAGATGGGCTGTAAATGTTTTCCTCGTAGTTATCATCCTTTGAATAATATCTTCATTAAAGATTTTATCAATCTCTGTCTTGTGACAATTTAATTTCTTGAAAGAAATGACTTTTTCGTTTCCCCTTCTATAGGTATCAAATAAACGTCCCACCTCTATAATTAATGAAGTCCATAATGCTCTATGAATGACAGTTAGTTCTTTTGATTCTTGTATCTCAACTTCGTTATGAGATTTTTGTATTTCACAAAGTGTTTTGAGATATTCTTTCGCAAACCTTAGTGAGAGGGGTAAAATAATAGCTGGATTTCTTTTTGCCGCATGCGGTGGTCTTGGCTGATATTCAGTTGTCATATTCTATAAAATTTACACTTCCAATTTCATTTGATACTGCGCTGACTCGTGCTGCCGGACAGGGAATCTCACAAAATTCTCCTCAGGAGAATTTTCACGAACCCAGCGGTTCGTGGACTCCGCCACGGGAAAACTCCCGTTTTCCCGACCCCTTTCCCGGGTTCGAATCCAAACCGATA
>CAYYYM010000014.1:0-16978 GCA_964476325.1 uncultured Candidatus Saccharibacteria bacterium
CTATTTCCGCGGCACGACGGTGTGGAGCGAACCGCCGCCGTCGCCCAAAAAGCGCGGGATGACATGAAAGTGAAAATGCTTCACGCCCGGGTGCGCGGCCGGGCCGTGGTTGATGCCGAGCGTGAACCCCTCCGCGTGCACGCGTGGTTCGATGCGTCCGATAACCTCCTGAATCGCCTCGACGAAGAGCGGCGCCTCCGCGGCCGAAAGGTCGGTGATGAATGCGACGTGCCGCTTGGGCACGATGAGCGTATGTCCCGCGGCGCACGGCTGCGCATCGAGAAACGCGAGAAACGACTCGTTCTCGTACACCCGTTCCGCGGGAATCTCCCCCCGCACGATTTTGCAAAAGACGCACGCTTCTCCGGTCATGCCGCGGTTCGTCCGGCGGCTGTAAGCTGTCGCCTGACCTCTTCCAGAAAACGTTCGACCGGAACGCTCCGCTGCGTGTTTGAAGCAGGTTCCCGCAGGATGATGACGCCTTCGAACACTTCCCGCTGGCCGTAGATGAGCGCCACGCGGGCGCCGCTCTTCTCCGCCGCCTTGAGCTGGCTCTGCAGCGTCCGCTTCCCCATCGCCTCAAGCACCACGAACTGGTTGTGCCGCAGCTCGCTCATAAGGGTCGCGCCCGCCTTGCGCGCCTCGTCCCCGACGGCGATGAAAAAGACCGTGCGCTTCCCCGGGGGAGAAGCGACCGGCAGCGGGAGCGCTTCGATGACCCGTTCGAGGATGAGCGAGCCGCCGACCGCCGGGAGCTGCCTGCCGCCTAGCCGTTCGATGAGATAGTCGCACCGGCCGCCGCTCGCGAGCACATCCGTGTCATCAGGGCGGCGCGGCCGCACCGACTGCAGGTCGGCCGTCGCCGTGAAAGCGAATATCATACGGTTGTAATAATTGAAATCCCCCGTGAGGTACGGATTAGGAAGATACTGCACGCCGTGGCGCTCCAGATATTCCAGCACGTGCTGGATGTACGCATTGCATCCCTGGCACAGGTAATCGAACATAACCGGCGCCTCGTCGCACGCGTCGCTGCACGACTGCTTCCCGCACCGGAACACGCCCGTCGGGTCCTCGTCAATACGGGAGACGCAGCGCCGGCACAGCTCGTCACTCCGCTCCGCGAGGTACGCCCTGAGCCGCTTCTCATAGGCGGGGCGGCACACGCGGCAGCCGACCGCGTTTATGTGCACGGTGGGATTCTTGAGTCCGAGTCCCTCGAGCGCGTCGCGCAGCGCGACGATGACTTCGGCGTCATAGAACGGGAGATGTTCGCCGATGATGGCAAATCCGTGCTCACGCCGGACGGTGACGGACTTCCCCCGTATGGTGTAAAACGGACCGCGGTACGCCACCCGGAAGGGTGACGCGACGTGCCCGAGCCGGTTCTCCAGATAACTCCGCAGTATCGGTATGAGTCCCTCGTGGCGCAGGACGGCCGCGCGGCTCCCGAGACGGCAGCGCGCGAGGTCGCCGTGCGCGCTTCCTTCTCCGCCGAGTCCCTGGCGGAACAATTCCGCATCCTCAAGGAGCGGCGTTTCCATAAAGCGGAATTGATACAGGTCGCTCACGCGGTCGAGCACGGACGTCGCCGCCCGCCACGCATCAGCGGCGCCGGGCAGCACGTCTTGAAATCCCGCCATTGCCGTGAACGAACGCTTCCGCTTGGCACTCCCGTCAGTCATACAGCGGTGCAGTAATCGCCATTGCCTGGCTCAAGGGCCAGAGTCGAAATCGCACCAATCCGACGATATTGCTCGCCGCGAGCGGTCCCCAGCTACGGGAATCAAAGCTGAATCCCCGGTTATCCCCCACGACGAAGTACTCGTCGGGGCCGAGTGTCACGTGCCCGTCATGAGAGATGGACGAGGGGCGGACGTAGCGCTCGTCGAGCGGCAGCGTCGTGCGCGTACCGTCGGCGCCGGTCGTAGAGACGGTAACCCTCCCGTCCGCTATGTTCACCTCCTCGCCCGGCAGACCGATGACCCGCTTGATGTAGTACGTCCGCTCGTCGAACGGGTCGTGAAACACGATGACCTCCCCCCGCGCCGGGCTCCGGAAGCGGTAGCTTAGCTCATCGACGAGGAGATAGTCCTGGTTGTGAAACGTGGGCTCCATGCTGGACCCCCGCACGAGAAACGGCTGCGCGACGAACGCGCGGATAAAAACGACGCCCGCGACGGCGATGACAACGGTTTCCAAAACTTCGAGAAATGATGCGACGGTCTTCCGCATAGTCCGAAGGTATGCGATAATTCTAGACACTATGCAGGAGGAATTCAACCCCGATAGTGTGAGGCCGCCCCGCGGTGGCCGACGCCACTCCTCCGGAGGGCGGAACACTATCGGGGTCAACCTCGAACGAATTAGGTTCGTCATCGGCATCGGCAATCCCGACGAGCGCTACGAACAGACGTACCACAGCGTCGGCCTCCTCGCCGTGAAATATCTCGCACCCGGCGAATTCCAAACGCCGGGAGCCAGACGATTTTCATACGCGAAGGCGGGAGACGTCGTCTATGCCCTCTCCGAAACGCCGATGAACGCCTCCGGCGACGCGGTGCGCGAGTTTCTCGCGTACTTCAAGGGGGCGCCGGATGCGCTCCTCCTCGTGCACGACGACAGTGACATCGACCTGGGAGCGTATAAGTTCTCCTTCGGGCGGGGTTCAGCCGGCCACGCGGGCGTCGAGTCGGTCATCACCGCGCTCGGCACCAACAAGTTCTGGCGGCTGCGCATCGGCATACGCGGCGGCGAGGAAGAACGGAAAGCGGGGGACTTCGTCTTGAGCCGCATCGCGTCGGAGCACGAAGCGGCACTGGAAAACGTCTTCGCGGCTATTCGCCGGACGCTGCAGGGGGTCGGTACGTGAACTGTATCGTGAAACGCACGAACTGTTCCGCCGTGGGCGCGATGGTGGCGAGCGGCACGTCAACGGCTGAAAAATCATCGCGTCCCGCGAGCGCTTTCTTGAAGAGCGTCACGATCTCGTAGCTCGGCGCTTCCATCACCGCCTGCGCCGTCGCCGTCCCGCCGCCCATCGTGATTTCGTCGAGCACCACGCCGTAAGGTCTGCCGACCGCTTCGAGCGCTTCGATAATCCGCACGAAGGGCACCTCGTCCCCCTTGATATCCGCCACCGAGGCGACGAGCCCGTTGAATTGATTGGCGCGCGTCTCGAGGGTCGACAACTCTTGCGCCTGCGCGCTCGTGTCAAACTTGCCGAGCCGCTGCTCCACGCTCCCCGGCTCCGCGCCGAGGAGCACCAAGCCGCCGCCGAAAAGCAGGAGAAAGATGCCGACCGCGACCGCCGCGATGCTCCGCCACAGGCGGAAAAACTCCAGCGTCTGCTCGTGATGGAACGCCACCTGCAGCCGCTCCGTCCCCAGGCTCGCGAAGACGTCCTTGCTGCGGTCCCAGTTCCCCCGGATGGCGGCGCCGAGCACGGTGAGCCACGAAGGATACACGCGGCTGAACCGCGAGGCGAGCGGAGACACACTGACCGAAAACTGTTCCGAGAGGAGGTGCGCGATGCGCTCCTCGAGTCCCGGCGTGTTCAGGAGCACTTGCCCCAGCTTCTCCTGAAACCGTCCGGAGACGAAATGCACCACCTTGCGCACTTCTTCGGTAAGGAGCGTGTAAAAGGCATCCTGCGTGATGCGGGTGCCGCTTCCCTGGATGGAGCGCCACGAATGGAAGTAGTCGAAATACACGCCGCCGTTCTTGATGACGAACATGTGCAACCCGTCGTTGATGACATTCAGAACGAGGATGGAATCGTCCCGCGCCCCCAGCGTGTCGGTCACCGTCCAGGAGAGGGAAAGCGAATGCGGTTCGAACGCGATCGCCGAAAAACCTGCATCGGTGAGTGCCGTGCGGTAAGCATCGATGACTTTGCGCTCGGCAAATATGCCGAGGAGCTCGTAGGCGTCTTTCGTCTCCTTCAGGAGCTGCCAGCTCATATACGCCTCATCGGCGGGAATGGGAGATATCATCTGCAGATTCAGCGACGCGGTGGTCGGCAGGCGCTCGGGGCCGACATTTGGCACCATGAAGCTTTGCGCATACGTGATACTCGGCGGGAGGCTGACGACAACTTGTACCGTCTGCCGCTTGTCGATGGGAGACGCGGACGCATGCAGTTGCTTCAGGACGCGCACGAGCTCCCCCCGGTCGCTCACCTTGCCGCCGTTTACCACCCCCTTCGGGAGCGGGAGCGCGGACGCCTGCCTGATGAGCTTGCCGCCGCGCGCGAGCACCAGGTACTGGACCGTGGTATCCGTGATGCGCAACCCGCCGACCTGCGGCTTAGAAGACAGGGCTTCGAAAAACGACTGGAGCTGTTTCAGGAAAGTCGTCATAGTGCCGCTTCTTCGACGGATACGATGTCAAGAACGCCGGTTGTCTGCTCGACCACGACGTCGCCGACCACTTTGCGCCGCCGGTTCCGCGCGCTCGCCGTCGCCGCGACGGTGTACTCGTACACGTTCAGGGGGTCGTCGACGGTCCGCGAAATCGAGATGCTCACGCTGTCGTCGCCGACAGAAAGCGAGTAGTTGACCGTCCCGGCGCTCGCCGTTTCCTTATTGCTCGAAATCCTCATGATACCATCATAAACCCCCGCGTAGGCGGCTGACAAAGCCCGCAACGAGAGCTGTTCGCCCGCGGACGAAGCGCTCGCGAAAAAAGAAACGACCGAACCGGCGATGACAATTTCCGCAATGATGCCGCCGACGAGAAGGACGAACGGCAAGGCAATCTGCCCGTGCGCGCGAGCTGTCATATATCTTTATCATACCACACAAACAACCCCGTACCGCCAAGGTGGTACGGGGTTCTCAAACAATGCGGGAAACAAACTCCTACTGCGACACGGGAGGCGTCGTTCCGCCCTCCGGCATCGTCGATGCGGGGGGCGTGGTCTCACCGCTCGGTGCCGTTCCTGAGATGAGCACCTGCGCCAGCTGCCCCTGGTTGTTAAGCCGCGTGCTCCACACAACCTGGTCCTTATTAATCCTCAGGTAATCCCGGGGACCGATGAGCGAATTCACAAACCGCTGCACATTGACCGGCCGCTCTGAATCGCCGGTCTGCGTCAGGAGATACACGTCCTTCAAGCCGTACGGAAAGTGCGTCAATGTGCCGAAGTACATCTCGCCCGTCGAGAGCTGGACCGCGTAGAACGCCGGCGGCGCCACGAACAGCTTCCAGACGCCCCAGACGCCGATGACGAGAACCAGCACGATGGCAACCACCAACAGCACTACAGATTTCTTGCTCATGGGTTATGACGATTACTGCTAACTGCCGACCTTCTTAACCAATATCTCTCCTTCCAGTTTCCTGCCGCCGGGGCACTCGTCCTCGCAGGCGAACGGGTAGGTGCCCGCCGCCGACGCTTGGAACTCGAGCACTTTCTCTCCTTCGCCGGGGCGCGCCGTCTGATGAAGTCCCAGATCGGGCACCACGATGTCGAACGCGCTCGCGCCCGCTTTCATGCGCACGGAAATCGTGTCTCCCTCGTTCACCACCAGTCTGTCGGGCTCGAAACCGCCCGCCGTCGCCGTCATATCGAAAACCCGGAGCTGAGCCGTTACGCCCGGTGCCGCGGGCGCCACAGTGCGAGCTTCGGTAAGCGGCTCGCTCGCGCTCGGCACGTGGCTCGTCGGGTCGTACCCGTTGCCTGCTTCCATCCCGCCCTCGCCGCCGAGCAGGGGAGCTCCGGGCGTACGCAAGCCGAGGACGAGCAAGATGCCAAGTACCGCCAAGAGGACGGCGATGATAACCGAACGTTTTACGTCAAGTTTCATATGATACCGTGATAATACCTTATGCGTCTCAGAAAATCAACGACCTTTCCGCCGGCCCCCTATCCCAGCATAAGTTCCGCGATAAGCGTTCCGGACATCTCCTCGGGGATAAACACGTCATCCGCGCCGTTCTGCCTGAGGACGCGCTCCTCCTCGGCGCTCTCGGCGCGCATGATGACGCGCGGGCGCCGCTGCTTCTGCTCATGCTCACTATACTGCTCCACGTGCTCGAGGAGCGTCAAGTTGTCCCCGAGCGTCGGACTCGTGGAAATGACCGTCTTCGTCCCGTCCAAATCGATTTTCTCGAGGAGGTCGACGTTCGAGATGTCGCCGAAGAGCACATGGTAGCCGGCATCGGTCAGTTCGCGGACGATGTCGGGGTCAAAATCGACGACGACGACACCCCGCTTCCGACGCAGCTTCTTGAGAAACGCCTGTCCCGTCCGGTGCCCGCCGATAAGGAGGATACGGGGCGCGATGGTCTCGTCCGGAACGGCCGCTTCCCCGTCCGTCCGTCGCCGGTCGAGAAACTTGAGACAGGGGCGGAGCGCGGCGTAGAGCGCGTCCCCTTTCACGATGAAATAGGTAGAAACGGTGATGGTGATGATGCCGACCGCGGTGATGAGCGCGACGGTCCGGTCGCTGAGATGTCCCACCCGCGCGCCGAGCGCCGCGATGATGAGGCTGAACTCGGAAATCTGCGCGACGGTGAGCCCGGTGAGGAAACTCGTCCGGTGCGTATATCGGAGCGCGCGCATGATGAGAAACACGATGAGCGGGTTGCCGACGAGGACGAAGAGGGAAAGCGCGATGATGGGCAGGAGCAATCCCGAGAAGTCGGCGAGGAAGAGCGACGTGCCGAGCATCACGAAGAAGAGCACGATGAAGAAGTCCCGCAAGGGGCGCATCCGCGAGGCGATCTCGAAACGCTCCACGGAGTTGGCGAGCGCGAGACCCGCGAGAAAGCCGCCGATTTCGATGGAAAACCCGATGCGCTCCATAACCGCCGCGACGATGAAGAGCCAGGCGACGCTCGCGAGGAAGATGAGACCGCGCGCGTGCGCGAGCTTGTCGAAAAGCCAGGGGAAGAAGTTGCGCGCGAGGAAGAGCATGCCGAAGAGCAGGACGACGCCGCCCAGTACCGTCCCGGCAAGCGTCGCGGGCGACGGCGCGGTCCCGCCGGCAAGCCCCGCGAGGAGGATGAGGATGACGATGGCAACAAAGTCCTGTGTGAGAAGCATCCCGACGGAAAGCTTCCCGTACAAACTGTTCAGCGCCCGCTTCTCGGAGAGGAGCTGGACGATGATGATGGTGCTCGAGAACGTGAGCGCGATGGCGACGTACATCGCCTCAAGCGGGAGGAATCCCAGGGCGCGCGATATGAAAAACCCGACGATGAACGTGAAAACGACCTGCCCGAGACCGACGAGGACGGACGGTTTCCCCACGAGGCGCAGGGAGGTGTAGTTGATGTCGAGTCCCACGAGGAACAGGAGGAACATGACGCCGAAATCGGAAAACGTTCCGAAGAGCGCTCCGCCGTCGAAGTGAAAGAGACCGAAGTATCCGATGAGCGCGCCGGCGAGGAGGTACGCCAGAAGCGGCGGCTGGCGCAGCGCTTTTGCGGCCGCGCCGAGGAGCGCCGCGGCGCCCAAGACGAGCGCGAGCTGCATGATGACCGTCATAGGCGGAGTTCGGCGAGTGCGCGCCGGGCTTCCTCCCTATCCGGCGCCCTCCCGTGCCAGCGGTAGTCGTGCTCCATAAAGCTCACGCCCTTGCCGGGTATGGTGTGGGCGATGACGACGCTCGGCGCCTCATAGACCGCCTGCGCGGCGTACGCGGCGGAGACGATGGTGGCCAGGTTGTGCCCGTCGACCTCCATCACGTGCCAGCCGAAGGCGCGGTACTTGTCGAGGAGCGGCTCGAGCGGCATCACGTCCTCCGTGTACCCGTCTATCTGTATGTTGTTGCGGTCGACAAAAACGGTGAGCCGGTGCAGGTCGTACCCGCGCTTCCCCGCGTACATCACCGCTTCCCAGTGGTTCCCCTCGTCGTGTTCCCCGTCGGAGACGAGCACGTAGGTGCGGTACGTCGCCCGGTCGAGGAGCCCTGCGATGGCGACGCCGATGCCCTGCGAGAGACCGGTCCCCAAGGGGCCGGAGGTCGTCTCCACGCCGGGTACTGCGCCGCGGTGCGGGTGCCCCTGGAGGCGCGAATCAATCTGCCGCAACGTCTGCAGCTCCGAGACCGGGAAGTAGCCGGCGAGCGCGAGCGCGGCATATTGCGCGGGACAGATGTGGCCGTTCGAGAGGATGAGCCGGTCTCGGAGCGGCCAGTCGGGACGCTTCGGGTCGTGCCGCAGCACGTGGAAATACAGCGCGGCGAACACGTCCGCCATGCCGAGCGACCCGGCGGCGTGTCCCGAACCCGCCTCACGGAGCATCTCGATGACGCTCCGGCGGATGGTAAGCGCCTTTTCCTCAAGCAATCTTATTTTTTTCTCGGTCAAGAGTTCCATAACGCTCCGTATGCCTCGACGGGGTCTTCGCTCTCGAAGAGATACGAACCGACCGCCACGCCCCAGGCGCCGAGTTCGCGCGCTTCGCGCGCGACGGGAGGCGTCACGCCGCCGTCTATCTCTATCGTAACATCGGGGTCCCGCGCGAGCAATTCCCGCGCCTTGGCAATCGTCTCGCGGCGGAACTTCTGCCCCGACTGGCCGGGTGTCACGCCGAGGAGGAGCACTTCCCCGACGCCGGGGACGCGCTCGAGCGCAGAAAGCGGCGTCGCCGGATTGAGCGCCGCCATGAGGTGCGCGTCATACTCCCGCACGAGTCGCTCGAGCGCGCCGAGGTCGTAGTCCGACTCCAGATGGAAGATGACCCGCATCGCTCCCGCCGCAAGCCACCGTTCGGCGTCATCCTGCGGCCGGGAAACCATGAGGTGCGCTTCGAACGAAATATCCTCGAGTGTCTCCGGTTCGTTCCACGTAACCCAGCCGGGCGTGAACGCCCCGTCCGCGACATCAAACTGCACGTAGTCCGCGCCGATGGCGCGGACGGTCTCCAGGCGCCGCGCGACGCAGGAACCGTCGGGACAGTTGATGGCGGGGATGATAATCATCTATGCCTCGAGTCCCTTGACGACGCCGCTCCGCTCCCCTTCGATACGGTAGATTTCCTGCAGCCGGCGCTCGTGCCGCGCTTCCCCCGAGAAGGGCGTCTCGAGCCAGGTCGAGACGATCTGCTTCGCCGCGTCAAGCCGCACGTAGCGGGCGGGAATGCAGAGCACGTTCGTGTCGTCTTCGTGTCTGCTGTCGAAGGCCTGGTCGGGATTCGTGACGAGCGCCGAACGGACCCAGTACGTCTTGTTCGCCACCACGTCCATCCCGACGCCGGACCCGCAAATCAAAACACCGCGGGCACGCTCATAGTCGGCGCTCACCTTCTCGGCGACGGCCCTCCCGAATGTCGGATAGTCGTCGTCGGGGTCTTCCGCCGTGTTTCCCACGTCGATGACCTCATACCCCTTGTCCCGGATGAGGGGGATGAGTTCTTTCTTGAACGCGTATCCGTTGTGGTCGGCTCCGATGTAGACAATCATGCTCCGGCTGCCAAAACATGTCTCACGAGCGTGGAAACGTATCCGTACTCGTTGTCGTACCACGAGAGAACCTTGACGAGGTTGCCGTCGACGACCCGCGTGAAGGACAGGTCGGCGATCGCGCCGTACGGTTCACCGATGACGTCGGACGAGACAATGGGGTCCTCGGTGACAGTGAAGATGCCCTCCCACCGTTTCTCCCCCGCCGCCCGTCTCAGGATGTCGTTCACCTCCTCGACGCTCGTGTTCCGCTTCGCGATGAACGTGATGTCCGCGATGGAACCGATGACGACCGGCACGCGGAGTGCGATGCCGTCAAACTTTCCCTCGAGTTCCGGGAGTGCCCGCGCGACGGCGAGCGCCGCGCCCGTCGTGGACGGCACGATGTTCTGCGCCGCGGCGCGTCCGCGCCGGGGTTTGGAAGACGGCGCGTCGACCGAGGACTGCGTCGCCGTGTACGCATGCACGGTGTTGAGAAGCGCCTTCTCGACACCGACGAACTCCGAAAGAATCGCGATGAGGGGCGCCGCCGCGTTCGTCGTGCACGAACCGTTCGACGTCAGGACCGTCTTCTCCATATCCCCGTCGTTCGTGCCGATGAGAACCGTCGTGCCATCGGGACCGTCGTCGTCATGCGCCGGAGCGGTGATGACGACACGCTTCGCGCCGGCCGTAAGGTGTGCCTTCGCCTTCCCGTACGAGTCGAAAACGCCGGTCGACTCTACGACAACGTCGACGCCGAGCCGTTTCCACGGCAGCTTGGCCGGGTCCTTCTCCTGGAGAAACGGGATATCCCGTCCGTCGACGACGAGACGGTCGCCTTTCCCCGCGACGCGCCCGCCGAAGCGGCGGTAGATGGTGTCATACTGCAGGAGATAAGCGAGATTTTCCGCGCTCCCGAGGTCGTTGACCGCCGCGACGGCGATGTCGTCCCTCCCCCACGCCGCCCGGAAAAAGAGCCGTCCGATTCTCCCGAATCCGTTAATCGCCACCGTAAGTTTCTTCATATAGAACAGTATAACACGAATCAGTCGGCTTGCAGTAAACAGAATGACGAGTTGCTCCAAGTTAGACGAAGTATGGACCCTGCGATACAATGAGAGCGATTATGCCCAAGTTCACACACCTCCATGTCCACTCCCATTACTCCCTTCTGGACGGCCTCGCACAGATTGACCCGCTCTTGGACCGCGTGAAGGAGCTCGGGATGGACGCAATTGCGCTCACCGACCACGGCAACCTTTACGGCGCCGTCGAGTTCTATAAGAAGGCGCGCGCCCGGGACGTGAAACCCATCCTGGGTGTCGAAGCATACGTCGCACCGCGCGGGAGAAAAAACAAGGGCACGCCCGAAGACCGCGTCCGGCACCACCTGACGCTCCTCGCGAAGGATAACGCCGGCTGGCACAATCTCATCAAGCTCGTCACCGCCTCGAACCTGGAGGGTTTCTACTACAAGCCGCGCATCGACGACGAGCTCCTGAAGCAGTACCACAAAGGTCTCATCTGCCTCTCGGGATGCTTCTCGAGTAAGCTCGCGAAGGCCGTGACCGAGGGCGATATGAAGACAGCCGAAGCGACCGTGGCGAAGTATCAGAAGCTCTTCGGCGATGACTTCTATCTCGAAATCCAGCCGCACACACCGCAGCTGCACGAAACGTATGCGGCGCTCGGAAAGAAGTTCAAGGTGAAGCTCGTCGCGACGCACGACGTCCACTACGTGCGGAAGGAGGACAAGGATGCGCACGAGATACTGCTCGCCGTACAGACGCGTTCGCCCGTCGATGACGCCGACCGGATGTCGATGAGAGAATTCGACATCTATCTCAAATCGCCCGAAGAGATGGCGGAGCACTTCAAGGACTACCCCGAGGCGCTCAAGACGACGCAGGAAATCGCGGACAAGTGCGACGTACAGCTCACGCTCGGCGAGAGCAAGATACCGAAGTTCACGACCCCAAACGGCGAACCGACATTCGCGTATCTCCAGCGACTCGTCGACGAGCGCCTGCCGGACCGCTACAAGAAAAAGACGAAGGAGGTGGCGGAGCGCGTAGAGAAGGAGATGGGAGTGATAGAAAAGACGGGATTCGCCGACTATTTCCTCATCGTCCAGGACTTCGTCAACTGGGCGAAGGAGCATGGCATCGTGGTGGGACCGGGGCGGGGCTCCGCCGCGGGAAGCATCGTCTCGTATATTCTGCGAATAACCGACATCGACCCGCTCCGGTACGACCTTCTCTTCGAACGGTTCCTGAACCCCGAACGCATCCAGGTACCCGACATCGACATTGATTTCACCGACACGCGCCGCGATGAGGTGCTCGCCTACGTCCGGGAGAAGTACGGCGCGGACAAGGTGGCGCAGATTATCACTTTCGGGACGATGATGGCGCGCGCCGCCATCCGGGACACCGGCCGCGCGCTCGGCTACCCGTACGGTTTCTGCGACGAACTAGCGAAACTCATTCCCTTCAACCAGGACATACAAAAAGCGCTCGACGGGGTAACCGAACTGAAAGAGAAATACAACACCGATAAGGAAGTGAAGAAATTGATTGACAACGCGAAGAAGCTGGAGGGCGTCGCGCGGCATGCATCCGTCCACGCCTGCGGCGTCGTCATCTCGCCGGAACCGCTCGTGAAAGACGTTCCCCTGCAGTATGCGCCGGGCGGGAACGACGAAACGAACATCATCATTACGCAATTCGAGATGAACAGCGTCGAAGCCATCGGTCTCCTCAAGATGGATTTCCTCGGTCTCCGGAACCTGACCATCATCGAAAAGGCGCTCCGGCTCGTGAGAGAGCACGAGGGGAAGGACATCGACATCACCAACCTGCCGCTCGACGACGCCGCGACGTATAAAATCCTGCAGGACGGCGAGACGACGGGCGTCTTTCAGCTGGAGTCGTCGGGAATCCGCCGCTATCTGAAGCAGCTCAAACCGTCCGACTTCGAGGACATCATCGCGATGATTTCCCTCTACCGCCCGGGGCCGATGGAGCTGATTCCCCATTACATCAAGCGCAAGTTCGGCGAGGAAGAAGTCACGTACCTCCACCCGTCCCTGGAACCGATTCTCGCGAGTACCTACGGCGTCGGCATCTACCAGGAACAGATGATGCGCATCGCGCGCGACCTCGCGGGCTTCTCGTTGCCCGAGGCGGACACGCTGCGGAAAGCCATCGGCAAGAAAATCAAGAAGCTCCTCGCGGAGCAGAAGGAGAAACTGATACAGGGGATGATGGACAACGGCATCGACGAGAAAACCGCGGAGAAGATATGGAACCTCTTCCCGCCCTTCGCCCGCTACGGCTTCAACCGGTGCGTGAGAGGCGACACACGCATCTATAATCCCCTTACGGGAGAGTATCGGACGATACAGGAACTCCATGAGAGCGGTGGGAAAAACGTCGTCTCTATGGACAACGGGCTGAAACTCAACGCGACCCCTGTCACAGAAACATACTATAACGGCAAAAAAGATGTGTGGCGTCTCACGACGCGGAGCGGGCGAGAAATCATTGCCACCGCAAACCATCCGCTTTACACCGAAACGGGGTGGCGCGTACTCGCTGACATACGGGCGGACGAACGCATCGCCGTACCGCGCGTACTTCCCGAGCCGGAGCAAACTGAATCGCAACCCGCCCATAAGCGGGCACTCATCGGGTATCTCCTCGCGGAGGGAAACCTGTGCCACCCGCACGGCTTTTACTTTTACTCGAAAGAAGAAACGGAAATTTACGATTACCTGAATTATCTGGAACGCTTCAAAAACACGGTTGGCGTCATCAACCGTAGCAAGCCGGCGGCATCCGTATATTCCCGCCGGAAGAACGTCAGAGAAAAATCCGAAGCGGTTGAATGGCTCGGCACGCTCGGTCTCAAGGGGAAAAAGGCGACGGAAAAGTATTTCCCGGAATTCGTCTTCAGGCTTCCGAATAAAGAACTGGCATTGCTCTTGGGAAAAATGTTTCAGGGAGACGGATGCATCAATACGAAACGCGACCCGCAAATTTTCTACGCAACTTCATCGAAACGGCTCGCGCAAGAGCTGCAACACCTCCTGCTCCGTTTCGGCATTCTCTCGACCATTCACACCAAGCACTTCAAATATCGGAATGGCATCAAAATCGGGTACACGGTTACAGTTTCCCGATATAACAATATTCGGAAATTTATAGACGCGTTCGGCAAGCACTTCGTGGGGCAAAAGGCGCGTGCGGTAAAAGAAATCGAACGAACTCACCCTATTATGAACGGGTCGCTGAAACCGTGGGTTGCACGGGGAAGCTTTGATACCATCCCCGTATCGCTCATACTCGCTCCCGCACGCGAAGCGGTCGCGGCGCGCGGCGGCGGGTTCAGAGCCTTCGAGCGTGAGACGGGTCTTTCGTGGCGCCTCTTTATGACGGATAAAAAGAAGAGGGGGTACTTGCGCGAGACCGTAGGCGAACTTGCGCGCCATACGGGAAATGTGACGCTCAGGCGCTACGCCTCATCGGATATCCTCTGGGACAGAGTCGCACGCATCGAACCGGCGGGAAAAGCTGACACCTACGACCTTACCATAGATGGAACGCATAATTTCGTTGCGAACGACATCATTGTCCACAACTCTCACGGGGCCGCGTACGCGATGATCAGCTACCGCACGGCATACCTGAAAGCCCACTACCCGACCGAGTTTATGACCGCGCTCTTCAACGTCTCCGGCAGCGATACGGACCGCATCAACTTCCTCGTCACGGAGGCGCGGCGCCTGGGACTGGAGGTGCTCCCGCCGGATGTGAACGAGAGCGAGCGCGACTTCACCATCGTGGGAGACAAGGAAATACGCTTCGGGCTCGCGTCAATCAAAAACGTCGGCTACCACATCGTGGACGTCATCACCGACGAGCGCGCCCGCGGGGGACCGTACGAAAACATCACCGACTTCCTCTCGCGCGTTCATCACCGCGACCTCAACAAGAAATCGCTGGAAAACTTCATCAAGAGCGGCGCGCTCTCCTCGCTCGGGCTCGGGCGGAAGCAGGGCATGGAAAACGTGGGCGAGCTGCTCCGCTTCAACCAGGCAACGAAAGAGGGCGGCGACACCGCGCAGGCGAATCTCTTCGGCGTAAAGCCGATGGCGACCCTGCGCCTCAAACCGGCGGAAGCGGATGACAAGCAGACGGTACTCGCCTGGGAGAAGGAGCTCCTCGGCCTCTACCTCACCGACCACCCCTTCGCGGCGTACGCGAAGAAAGTGCAAGGCAAGGTCACGCCCATCCGGGAGGTGAAAGAAGAAGGAACCGGCGCGCACGAAGGCCAGTATCTCATCGCCGGCATCGTGACGAACATCACGCGCCTCGTGACGCGTAAGGGGGACCCGATGCTCTTCGCCACGCTGGAAGACGAGAACGACAGCATGGAAGTCATCGTCTTCAATACGACGCTGGAACGGACGAAGGAGTTGTGGCAGGAGGGCGCGGCGCTCGCGGTGCGGGGTTCGCTCTCCCAGCGCGACGACACGCCGAAACTGATTTGCAACGCCGCGAAGCGGCTATAGGAGCTTCGCGAACTCTTCCACGGTCATCTCGCGCTGGCTCTCGTCGTCGCGGGAGCGGACGTTAATCGTTTTCGCGGCGATTTCCTTGTCGCCAACCACTGCGATGTACGGCACTTTCTCAAGCTCCGCTTTCCGGATACGGTTGCCGAGCGTCTCGTTCGGTTCCGGAAGCTCCGCGCGTGCGCCGCGCTCCGCGAGCTCGCTCATAACCCGTTTCGCGTATTCATAGTGCTTCTCTCCGACGGGAAGGACGGTGACCTGCACCGGCGCGAGCCACGCGGGAAACGCGCCGCCGTAATGTTCTATGAGAAGCCCGATGAAACGTTCGTACGAACCCAAGAGGGCCCTGTGGAGCATATACGGCATCTCCTCCTCGCCCTTATCGTTTACGAACCGCAGCCCGAAACGCTCCGGCAGGTTGAAATCAAACTGCAGGGTTCCGCATTGCCACTCCCTGCCCAGCGCGTCTTTGAGCTTGAAATCAATCTTCGCGCCGTAAAACGCCGCCTCGCCAACCTCTTCCGTAAAGGACAGGTTCTTGCTCTTCGCAACCTTGCGCAAAATGTCTTCGGTAAAATTCCACTTCTCGTCGCTTCCCGCATACTTTTGCTTGTCTTCCGGGTCACGCAGTGATAGATACACTTTCACGTTATCGAGATTGAACCCGAACGCGGCATAGATGTGGAGCATAAAATCAACCACCCGCCCGAGTTCCTCTTCAACCTGCTCCTTCGCACAAATGATATGCGCATCATCCTGCGTAAAACCGCGGACGCGCGTGAGTCCCGACAGCTCGCCTTTCTTCTCATAGCGGTATACCGTCCCGCACTCCGCCCATCTTAGAGGCAAGTCGCGGTACGACTTCGGGCTATTCTTATAAATCATCACGTGAAAAGGGCAGTTCATCGGTTTCAGGAGGTACTGTTCCGATTCTTTTGCTTCCTTGCCTTCCTTCTGCTCCTCAAGCGTCTCACCCACTTCAAGCGGCGGGTACATGCTGCCGCTGTAGAAATCCCAGTGTCCCGAAGTTTCCCACAGCTTTCTGGCCCCGATATGCGGCGTATGCACGAGCGAATAACCGTTCGCAAGATGTTCCCGATACCAGAAATCTTCAATTAATCTCCACAAGAGCGCGCCTTTCGGGTGGAAAAGAGGCAAACCCAATCCAACGCTTTCGTCTATATGAAAGAGGTCCAGCTCTTTACCCAGCTTCCGATGGTCGCGCTTCTTCGCTTCTTCCTGTGCGTGCAGATATTCGTCAAGTTCCTGCTTGGTCGCGAACGCGACGCCGTAGACGCGCGTCAGCATCTCGCTGTGCTCATCGCCCCGCCAGTACGCTCCGGCGATGTGCGTCAGTTTGAAGGCGTCGGCCGGAATCTCGGACGTATTTTCCACGTGCCCGCCCTTGCAGAAGTCGGTGAACACGTCGCCCGTTTCATAGACGGAGAGCTCCTTCCCTTCTCGCTCATACTCGTCGACGAGCTCAAGCTTGAAGGGCTCGTCTTTGAAGAGGGTGCGGAGTTCCTTCGCCGAGAGCACGCGTTTCGTGAACGGCAACGTGCGCGAAATGAGTTCGCGCATCTTCTCCTCCACCCTCGCCAAGTCGTCTTCCCCGAACGATGCTCCTGCGGGAACGCGGAAGTCGTAATAAAACCCATTCTCAATGACGGGTCCGATGCCGAGCTTCACGCCCGGGTACTCCTCCTGCATCGCGGCCGCGAGCACGTGCGAAAGAGAGTGTCTGATCCGTAACACGGGCTCTAGATTTTCCATACCTGCAATACTATGCCAAGGTAAAATACCGGTCAACCCCGATCGTGGGGCGGTTTAACACTATCGAGGTCTACCCCGATAGTGTTCCGCCCTCCGGAGGAGTGGCGCCAGCCACCGTGGGGCGGCTTAGCACTATCGAGGTCTACCCCGATAGTGTTCCGCCCTCTGAAGGAGTGGCGCCAGCCACCGTGGGGCGGCCTAACACTATCGGGGGCAATCCCGACGGAGTATTTCT
>CAYYYM010000015.1:0-1017 GCA_964476325.1 uncultured Candidatus Saccharibacteria bacterium
CCTTTCGGTCGCGCGCTGTGTTGACTTGGAATGTTCCATCCTTCCGCTGGGGCAGTCAACGTGCCCATGGCAAGAACCATCTGTTGTTTCCCATAAACATGGGTGGCAACTCCCGTCTTCCGGGGGTACAACAGCAATTCCCTTAAAACATAGCAGTTCCCGCGATCTTTAATACCTACCGGTTTTGAGGTTTCACGCGGAACTATGTTTTTCTGAAAGACGGCACTCACATGGCAGCACGGGTCCTCTTTATCCAGAGAATCCCGCGTGTGAGCTTTGTGCAAGCCGGTTTAAGGGGCAACTGACCCGATTACAGCAACCATAGGCACCACCTCTTTTCTCTGGAAAATTCCTTCTTTTATTCTAAACTATGTTGAAAGGTATGAAAACCTTTCTTGCCATCGGTTTTGTCGTGTTCGCGGCGTGCGTCGGCCTCGCGTTGCTTCGAGATAATTCAACGACGGTTCAGCTGTCGGGAGGGTATGAGGCGAACGTTGCGGCGACGGCTTCGACGACCACTGTCACCGGAGCCACGAGTACTGCCGCCTCGGCGGACACCGTGCCGGCTGCTCCCACGAGCACGCCGCCCGCAGCAACCTCTTCCGCTCCGGTCGCTTCTCCAACCATTGAAGGAAGTTCAACTTCATTCACTATGAATGAAGTTGAACTTCCTTCAATGGAACTTTCTCCCGGGAATACAATACCGCAGGGCGGGACGCTCCGCATCGTCCTTAAGGACTACGCCGAGAAACCAACACTGAAGTTCAGGAATCAGCAATACGACCTCTTCAGCTACGACGGCGCCTGGAACGCGGTCATCCCCATCGCATACGACACCTCTACGGGAACAGCAAAACTCACCGTTGAGGGAAGTTCAACTTCAATCACGGAAAACGTGACCATCACACCAAGCAACTTTCAGGTCGTCACCATCAACCTGCCGAATCTGGTCTCCACGCCGCAGGAGGTCGCGCAATACCAGGCGGAGCGCAAAACGGTTCTCGACGCCTATGACAG
>CAYYYM010000015.1:1027-16913 GCA_964476325.1 uncultured Candidatus Saccharibacteria bacterium
GCCGACCGTCCGATTCTCAAAGCCCTTCGGCGAACCGCTGGATAACATCACGGTGACGAACCCCTTCGGCGTGACGTATTTCGACCCTTCCGACGATTACCGGACATTCCATAACGGCGTTGATTTGCGCGCAGCCGTGGGGGAGCCGGTAAAAGCCGTAAACGACGGCACGGTGAAAATCGCGGACGATTATCTCCTCGAGGGAGGGTTTGTGCTCCTTGACCACGGGTTCGGCATATTCTCCGACTATCTCCACTTGAGCAAGCTCATGGTACAGGCGGGCGAGCAAGTGACAAAGGGGCAGGTTATCGGCCTCGCGGGAGCAAGCGGGGAATCGGTCGGGCCACATCTCCACTTCATGGTGAAAATAAATGACATCCCCGTCGACCCACTCGCGTTCATCGAAATCTGGAAATAAGTGAATCCCCGAAACCGCCTCTGCTCACCGAGGCGGTTTTTGTACAAAAAAGCCACCGGGGAGACCGGTGGCGCTTGTTGGTCGAGGAACCGTGAAAGGAACAGAGTTCGGTTGATGATGTTGCCGTACGTCACGATGAGGTGACGGACGCCTTTCAGTATCTTGTCATAGAAGACAAATCCCGCTTCCCTCGTCAGTCGGCGTTTCAGGAAGTAGTTGTACACGTCGACGGAGAGGAGGATGTTCCGCATGGTGCCCTCGGCGCTGGAGACCGCCGCGTCATTCGCGCCGAACTTCTCCGAGAGAAGCGCCCGGTAGTCGGGTGCGAGATAGGGAGAGACGTCAAACGCCTTCGGCGTAATCGCCATGACGATGCGCTCGAGGTAGTTGTCTTCGTAAAATACGATGACGACCGCGTCCGCGATACTCCCCTCGTTATGGAGCGTGAATGTGCGCGGTGAGTTCTCGGCGGAAACGTCGCTCACTATGCAAACAATTGCGGACAAAACGGCGATCGCAGGAAAGAGCCGTTTCTTCATCTTTAACCTCCTAATATGCTGTGGCCATTGTATACTGTATATCAATTTGTGTCAAGGTATGGTTCCGTCACGATGCATGAGGTATACTGGTACCCATGACGAACAAAACAAAACTCATCATCGGCCTCGTTGCCCTCGCTGCTGTTATCGTCGTCGTGTGGCTCGCGATTTCCGGTGCGCAGACGGAGAACAAACTCATCGCTACCGCGACGTACACCTGCGACGGCGGCAAGACGATTACCGCCGCCTACTACCAAGGCCCGCCGGCGCCGCAGCCCCAGCCGGGCGAGCCGCCGATGTCGAATGATACGGTGCGGCTCACGTTCGATAACGGCCTGACGATGACCTTGAAGCGGACCATCTCGGCAGACGGCGTGCGTTTCGCGAATGCCAATGAATCGTTTGTCTTTTGGAACAAGGGGAACGATGCGCTCGTCCTGCAGGACGGAGAGCAAAAGGACTATACGAACTGCACGTCGGGAGGAACCGGTTCGATGCAGAGCGTCTCGACGGGGAAGGGTATCACGTTTAGCTATCCAACCGGCGGCGATTTCGGGCTCGCGGTGACGCCCGAGCAGGTGCTCGCGAAAGCGTACATCCCACCCTGCGAAGAAGGGTTTGATTACTGTCTCTACTACCTGGGCACCGACTACGAGGGTACCAACTTCGAGAGCGCGGGCCTGAGCATCAAAGCGCGGCCGGACCTGACGGCCGACACCTGTCTCGCCGCGCCCCCGTCGGGCTATACGAGGCAGCTTGAGGCCACGACGACCCGAGGGGAAGGGTATACCGCGAGCGTGATGGGTCCCGTGGGTGATGCAGCCGTCGGGCACTACACGAACGGCTCCGTGTATCGGCTCCATTTCGACGACACCTGTTACGAGTTTGTGACGCGCATCGGCGAGACGCAGTTCGCAAACTATCCCCCCGGCGCAATCAAGGAATTCACCGCCGCAGACCGCGAAGCCATGATGCAAAAGCTTCAGGGACTACTCGATACGGTGAAGCTCACCGAGACCGGCGTGCCGGTGGTTTTCCCCGCTTGACAGTTCGGGGAAATCCTGCATATAGTAAAGACAGCACGCGGTGCTTCTTAACATCGTAAAAAAGCGGAAGCTCCCGTTCCGGGGTTGAGGACTGTCGTTCCAATTACGGTCCCCCTGGTCTGTTTTGACGGAAGCTTCTGGATTCCCTCCCGGGGGACTCACTACCATCTTTTCATCTATTCCTCTCCTTGATGGCTGGTGAGCCCCCCTTATTTATTTTTCACGGTCTCGATGAGCGCCACTTCCAGGGGGATGATGGGAAACTGGCTGTAACGCATCTGGGAATACGCTTCGATGAGTGCCTTCAGAACTAGCAGGTGCTTCGCCGGCTCGAAGAGGCGGGACAGGCCCTTGAGCGTTTTGAGGTGATTGTCGGTCAACTCCCGCGAGAACTGCGCTTCCATGTCAGGACTGACGGCGAGGACCGCTACCTGCCGCAAGAACGCGAGCAGGTCTTTTGCGAACGCGGGGAGATGGTGCCCCTCGTCGGCGACTTGAGAAACGGCCGTAAGAACGGCATCGATGTCTCCGCGGAGGATGTGCTCCGCGCAGGAGCTGACGGTCGCGAAGCCGACGTTGCCGACGAGATGCTCCACGTCGTCGGTCGTAATGCCTTTCGAGAGCGCCGCAAGCTGGTCGAGGAGTGACTCGGCGTCGCGGAAGCTCCCTTCGGCCGATGCGGCGACCAGTTCGAGCGCTTCGTCGTCGATTGCCACCTGTTCCGCTTTCGATATGTTCTTGAGCTTCTCCACGATGGTTTTGAGCGGCACTCGCTTGAAGTGGAACTGCTGCGTCCGGGAAATGATGGTGGCGGGGACTTTCTCGAGCTCGGTCGTCGCGAGGATGAGGATGACGCGCTCCGGCGGCTCTTCAAGCGTCTTGAGGAGCGCGTTGAACGCCGGGGTCGTGAGCATGTGCACCTCGTCGATGATGAACACCTTGTACGGCGTGCCCGCGGGAGCGGTGCGGACGCTCTCCTTTAGGTTCCGTATCTCGTCGATGCCGCGGTTCGAGGCGGCGTCGATTTCGATGATGTTGAGGTTGCGGCCGGCATTGATTTCGCGGCAGACGTCGCATTCGTTGCACGGCTCGCCGTCCGGCGACAGATTCCGGCAGTTTGCCGCCTTGGCGATGAGGCGGGCGGTCGTCGTCTTGCCGCTGCCCCGCGGACCCGAGAAAAGGTACGCATGGGCGAAACTTTGCCGCCGAGAGGCCTCTTTGAGGACTGTCACGACGATATCCTGCCCCAGGAGTCCCTCGAACGTGGCGGGGCGATAAGTGCGATAAAAGGCCTGTGCCATATGCTTATCATACTACCGTTTTTATGCTACCATTCAACCATATGCGGATGGTGAAGTACACGGGCGCAGTCGCCGTCCTCGCCGCCGGTATCGCCCTCCTCATCCTCGCATACTCGTCGGGCGGCGCGGACACCGGGAGCACTCGGGAAACAGATATGGAAATAAAGAGCGGCAGATTCAAAGAAGGAGACACGGTGCCGACGCAGTACACCTGCGACGGGGAAGACGTCAACCCGTTTCTGGAGTTCAAGAACGTTCCGGACGAGGCGCAGTCGCTCGTCCTCATCGTGGACGACTCGGATGCGACGAGAGGCGGGCGCTTCACGCATTGGCTCGTCTGGAATATCCCGGCGTCCACGACCTATATCCCCGAAGACAGCGTGCCCGACGGCGCGGTGGAAGGGAAGAACGATTTCGGTAATCTCGGGTACGGCGGGCCGTGCCCGCCCCGGGGCGCAAAGCCGCACCGGTACGTTTTCACGCTCTCTGCACTTGATGCGGAGCTCTCCCTGAAGGAGGGCGCGACGCGGACGGAACTGGAAGTGGCGCTCGAAGGACATGATATCGCGCGCACAACGCTCACGGGGAAATATTCCCGATAAATACGTCTGGACACTGCACGTCAAGGAAAAGATGCAGTACTACGCGCTCACGCCGAACCGCGTGAAGCGCATCATCCGCGCACCCGAGCGGGTTGAGGAGGGAATTATCGAACATACGGTCGCCGCGATGCAGACGGCGGGCACGAAGCACAAGACGGAAATCTGGACGATGTACCGCCCGCAGGGAAAGCAGATTAAAGTCATCACGGCGTGGCGGTACCCGGGGAGGAGTCCGAAGCGGAACCCGGTTCCGGATGAGATTTTGCAGGAAGTCAGGGAATTGCTGTAATATGATCAAGATGAAAAACAGTAATTTTCTACAGAATTACCAGCATCTTCAGTATGGGATTATGTACAACAAACTGATAGACCTCGGTTTTACTTCGATTGCCTGGTGCAGAAAATACGACTCACCCTTTTTCAACCATGCTCAAGTTGACAGAGTTATAGCGGAGCAGGAACTTCAGGAAATAGAGTGGAATCTCCAGGAGCTTAACAGGAAGCCGGCGGTGTATTTCGAGAATAGAAGCAATCTATCAGTTCTGACACAATTCCTTTCTGAGCACGGTTATGAGAAAACATGGGAAGATTCGTGGATGTTTCATTCAGGTAGGGATATCACTATAGATAATACTCATGTCAGGGAAGTTGAGACAGAAGAACAACTTGAGGAGTTTCTAAAAGTGTTTAATGCATGCTATCTGAAAGACGATCCGCAGAATCCCTATGGCGAACTCGGAGATTACCTCGGGGTTGCAAGAGACGTATGGCTCAAAAACTCTGCATCGGGGAAAATCCAATACTTCACGGTGTTCAAAGAAAATAAGCCAGTCGCGGTTTCAACACTAACAAATTTTGCCGGTATCGGCTACATTTCGAACGTCGGCTCGCTGAAAGAAGTGAGGGGGCAAGGGTTTGGGAAAATTGCTTCGTTGCATTGTGTCGCAAAATCCGTACAAAACGGGAATCGGGAACATGCCTTAGCGACAGAGGAAGGAAGTTACCCGAATGAATTTTATAAACGGATAGGTTTCAGAACTAGATTCACCGCACTCGGTTGCGTTAAAAGAGAAAGATAACCATGAAACTCAGTATCGGCATCGTAGGGCTCCCGAACGTCGGCAAATCGACGCTTTTCAATATCCTGACGAAGCAGCAGGTAAATGCGGCGAACTATCCCTTCGCGACAATAGACCCGAATGTCGGTGTCGTTCCGGTACCCGACGAACGGCTTGACCAACTCGCGGCACTCAGCAAGTCGGTGCAGACGATACCGGCGGTGGTTGAGTTTTACGACATCGCAGGCCTCGTCCGCGGCGCGAGCACGGGAGAGGGATTGGGGAATAAATTCCTGAACCACATCAAGGAGGTAAACGCGATACTCCACGTCGTCCGCTGCTTCGGCGGGAGCGAAGTCGTCCACGTGGAGGGAGAGCCGAATCCGGTGCGGGACATCGAAACCATCGAGAACGAGCTCATCCTGAAAGACCTGGATGCGGTGGAGAAGAATATGGAGCGCGTCGGCGGGGAAGCGCGCAGCGGGGACAAGGAAGCGAAACGGCGGCTGGAACTTCTCTCGAGAGCGAAGGCGATTTTGGAGTCGGAACAGCTCCTTTCCTCGTATGCGGAATTCGCGCAAGAGCAGCTCTTCCGCGAACTCGGTCTCCTGACGGCGAAACCCCAGCTCTTTCTCTTAAACGGAGCCGAGTCGGATGTTGCGGAAGAGACAAAGCGGAAAGTGGCATCCGTCGGAGCAGATGTCCGATATATCGTGGCGGACCTGGGGGCGACGGACGCGGTACCGGATGTGATACGGGAAGCGTACCGCATCCTCGGCCTTATCAGCTACTTCACGACGGGAGAGAAAGAATCGCGCGCATGGACGATTGTAGCCGGTATGAATGCCCGCGAAGCGGCAGGGGCGATACACTCGGACTTCGAGCAAAACTTCATCCGCGCGGAGGTTATCGCCTGGGACAAACTCCTTGAGGCGGGCGGCTGGACGGAGGCCAGGAACAAGGGCTGGCTCCGGACGGAAGGGAAGCTCTATATCGTGGAAGACGGCGACGTGATGTATTTCAAAGTATAGGGGGTTAGTGTATACTGGAGGCATGTCAACAACCACGGTCATACTCATAGTTCTCGGAGTTCTTGTCCTTGCCGTCATCTTCATTTACAACCGGCTGGTCCGCCTGCGGAACCGGGCGGCAGAGGCCTGGTCGGATATCGGCGTCCAGCTCGAGCGGCGGCACGACCTCATCCCGAACGTCGTAGAAACAGTGAAAGGATACGCCGCGCACGAGGCGCGGGTATTTCAGAACGTGACCGACGCGCGGGCCCGGGCGCTCGGCGCCGGGAAGGGGAAAGACGTAAAGGCGCTGCAGGAAGCGGAGAACGCGCTGACGGGAACCCTGAAGACGCTCTTCGCCGTCGCGGAAAACTACCCCGACCTGAAGGCGAACGCCAATTTCTTGGACCTCCAGCGTGAGCTCGCCGACACGGAAAACAAGCTCCAGGCAGCGCGGCGCTTCTACAACGCGACCGTCCGCGAGCTGAATACCGCCGTGGAAAGCCTGCCCTACAAACCCTTCGCGAGTATGTTCCATTTCTCGAAGCGGGAGTATTTCGAGATTGACAACGAAGAAGTGCGCAGCGTGCCCGACGTGTCGTTTAAGGAGAGTGATTAATGGCAAGTTTATACACCAAGCAATCTGCCAATAAACGGCGGACGTTGGTGCTCTTTAGCGCCTTTTTAGTGTTCATCATCGGTATCGGCTGGTTCTTTTCGTATGTGTACCGCGATGTGAGCATCCTCTATCTCGCCGTCGCGTTCGCCGTCCTGATGAACGTTGTCGCATACTGGTTCTCGGATAAGTTGGTCCTCGGTATGGCGCGGGCGAAGGAAGCCGACGAGCGGGAATACCGCGAGCTGCACCGCGTCGTGGAGAATCTCGCCATCACGGCGGGGCTCCCGAAGCCGAAGGTGTACATCGTGGATGAGCGCCAGCCGAACGCGTTCGCGACCGGCCGGGACCCGAAACACGCCGTCGTGGCGGTCACCACCGGACTCCTGGATATCCTCGACCGCAGCGAACTGGAGGGCGTCCTCGCGCACGAACTCTCGCATATCGGGAATCGCGACATGCTTGTTTCCACCGTCGCCGTGGTGCTCGCGGGATTCATCTCCATCGTGGCGGACATATTTCTCCGCTCGCTCGTCTGGGGGAGATTTGTGAGGAATGATAATCGGGGGAGCGCCGGCGGACTGCTCCTTATCGCCGGCATCATCGGCGCCGTGCTCGCGCCCGTCGGCGCCCTACTCATCCAGCTTGCCATATCGCGGCAGCGGGAATACTTAGCGGACGCGAGCGGCGCGCTCCTCACCCGGTATCCCGACGGCCTCGCGAGCGCGCTCCGGAAAATCAGCGCGAGCCGTATCCCCCTGCGCGCGGCGCGGACCAGTACGGCGCATCTTTGGATCGCGAATCCCTTCAGGGGGAATGCCGGTATGAGGATGCAAGGTCTGTTCCAGACGCATCCGCCGGTTGAGAAGCGGATACAAAGACTGGAAGAATTAAACCCGGGAGCTTGATTGGTTTCGGGAATCTAACAAATTTGTTAGATTCCCGAAACCAATCAAAAAAAGCATGGAAACCGAAGAACAAAAAAGAATCAGAGAACTTGAAGCGGAGGTGGAACGCCTCCGAAACCTTGCCTATAAAGACGAGCTCACCGGCGCGTACAACCGGCGGGGATTCACCGAGGAGGTCGGAAAATTCCTGGAAGAAGTGGAAGCGTTCAGAAAATCGCCGGAGCGGCGGAAATCGGTCCTCATCAAGGATTTAAGCGTCGTCCTCTTTGACATCGACGATTTCAAGAAGGTGAACGACACCTACGGACACGCTGCGGGAGACAAGGCGCTGCAGAACGTCGTGAACGCGATACGGAAGCGGGTGCGGGGAATAGACGTGGTATCCCGCTGGGGCGGAGAAGAGATATTGACCGCGCTCATCGGCGCGAACGAAGCGGAAGCGTGGGAAATCGCCGATAACGTCCGCGAGCGGCTCGCCGAAGAGAAAATCAGAACCGACGGGACAGAGATAGCCGTCACGATAAGCGGCGGTGTGGCCGCCTGCGGAGCGGGGGAACAATTCGAGAGTGTGATAAAACGCGCCGACGAAGCCCTGTACAAGGCGAAACAATCGGGGAAGAATAGGATAATCAAAGCGAGCGAGATATAGAGGAGAGGTGCCAGAGCGGCCTAATGGAACGGCTTGGAAAGCCGTGGCCCGTAAGGGCCTCGCAGGTTCGAATCCTGTCCTCTCCGCAACACAAAAACACCGCTTCCTTGTGAGGTGATGTTTAATATTATGAGATGCATCAGTGGGATTCGAACGGGAAGGGGTCGGGCGATAGGATTTGTCCGCAAGGTAACAAATCCATCGTCCCGAGGAACGGAGTGATGAGGGGATACCTTTATAACCCCTTCCGTGTCGGAAGTCCCCGAAACCGAGGGTTTCGGGAAGGCGCGCAGCGCCGCGTTCAATCCCACTCCCTCCGCTTTCTTGAAAAGTTACCCCTTTTCCGGCTATGATACGGGCGTACCTTTTGATTTCAGAGAGGAGGGAGAAATGGCGACGCAAGGATTATCGGTGAGAGAACTGTTCGCGCAGGTCTTCGATATGCTGAAGGAAAACCTCAGCGGGGAAGTGATAAAACTGCCCTACAGAGCGTTTGCCGAAATCGCGAACGATTCGGATTGGCACCGGACGCGAGTGGGAGGTATGTGCTACGAGTCAACCGTCCTCGTAAGGATGAATGGAAAACGGTGGGCGCTTGCCTTCGGAACGGCAACCGGTTACCCGGCTGACCCGTACAACTGCGACATCATTGCAGTGGAGGTTTCGCAATACGGGGATGGAATCGACGGAGCCACCTTGAGCTGCGAACTGGAAAAGAGCACGTACTTCAAAAATACGCTCATCTTCGCGAAGGCAGACGGAACACTCTTCGCCCCGAAGAATGGCTTTGAGAGAAGAATGTTTAAAGCCTTGGAGAAAGTGGACCTGTCAGGATTTTTGGCACGGGCGCCGGAAATAGACCCGGAGCATATGACAATGGACTTGCGTCCGGTCGTGACGGCGGTTGCGAGATACAAGAAGGAGTTCGTGTCGTTCCTTTCAAAGCTGCTCCAAGAAGTGCTTATGAGCGCGAGCCAGTGATCTTTTCCGAGACAAATCCAACAAAAGAACAGCCCCGACTACGAATAGTCGGGGCGTACGTTTTGAAATTACTGCATTACTGCATAAGGGCGAAGACGTAGTCAATGCGTTTCTGTCGCGCATTGGCGGCAGCTCGTTCTTGTCGCAACCGTTTCCTCCCCTCCATGATAATCTCACGGAGTCGCGTGCGGAGTTCGGGATCGTCGCGGCCGAATTCGCGATGCATTGCCCGCGCGCCGCGGAGGGTGGATTCGTTGTAGACCCGGAACCGGTGGCACGCCCCGCGGTCGGGGAGGACGGTCTGCCGGACAAAGCAATGGCGGAGCACTTTCCACTTCGCGCCCGAGAGTCGCTCCAGTGTAGACACGACGTATGAGCTGTCGAACCGGAGGTGCGCCGGGTCCGGAAGGTTGAGCAGAAAGGTAATCTGGGCTGCAAGCAGGGCGGCGCCATAGGAGGGGTCTCGGCCGAGCAGGTAGATGTCGAGTATGTAGCGGTCAAGTACGCGGTGCGTCCCGCTCTCTGCGAGAATTGCCCGGTGCGCCTGCTGGTCGGCGCGCCATTTCCATTCCTCCGGGATGGCGGAAGCGAGGAGTCTTCTAAACGGAGAACAATCGACTCGTTCTTCGTCGAACTGATAGCATCCGAAGAGTCGTGCCGCCTGCGAGTCGTTTTCATTCAGAATGGCGAGCGCCTGGAGGATGAGGGGGTTGTAGAAGGAAAGTAATTCCCCTCTTTCTCCATCGGTGCCGGAGGCAAGAACCGTCTCGATGTTTGTCTCAAGGAGCGACGTGGCGAAGCGTTGCAGGGGCGGAGAGAATCTAGAGAAATCGATTTCCAGGGGCAGGAAAAGGTAGGTCTTGAGCGCTGGGGGATTCTCCCAGGCAAACGGCGCAAGTTCAAGGTCCGGGATGAGGAGCATGGTGAGCGCCCGCGCCTTGAACGCATCGTTGACGTTGGCGGAGAGGAGCTCTTGAAGATCGAGATACGCCCGTTTATTAAGCGCGAGCCATTCCTTCCATATTCTGTCCTGCCGCGTCACCTGTCGCCCGGAGAGACAGAACGTCGCTTTCAAAAGCCGCCGTACCGTGCGAACGTAACGGTGTCGGAGTGCGGGAGTGAACATAGGATACCTCCTTTTTCTTATGCGTAATGATAAAGTGCGGATTCCCGTGGAACCAAGCCGCGGAAGCATCGGGCATAACCCGATAACGGATATGATAATGACACAAGAAACGGACTTTGTAAAGAAAAAGCTCCCCGGTCACATCGTGTGACCGGGGCTCACGAGCGTCACCGGTATGCGCGGGAACTTCTGTTGTAGCGTTCGGGAGATTCTCGCAGCGATGGCAAGGGCGTTTCTGTCGTCGAAGTGTCCGGGATGGAATTCGAAGAAAGATACGGGGCAGACCACCTGATGTCCCGCGGGGGTGGAACCGACGAGCCGCAGCGAGAGTCGTAATGCACTGTCGGTGTTTGGCACGACCTGGAGCACCGCGGTGGTACATCCTTCTCTCCTGATGACTCTGCTGAGCCGCCGGACGGTTTCTTCATTTTTCATACGCCACTCCTTTTTCAACAAACGTTTCTGATACCCACTATGGCACGGGGAGTCAATTCTGTAAAGGACGGCTGAGCGCGTCTTCGAGACGTTCGAGCGCGATGATAAACGCGCCGCGGCGGAGATCGGTACCGAGTGCCCGGGCGCGTTCGAGAACACCCTCCGTCTCGCGGGCAAGGAGCGTTTTTAGTTTTTCAAATACCTGTTGTTCGCTCCAGTGCTCCGCCTTCAAGTTTTGTTCCCATTCGAACATCGAAACGATGACGCCGCCGGCGTTCGCGAGAATGTCGGGGATGACCGGGATGCCGCGCCCGAAGAGTATGTCGTCCGCCTCGGGCGTCGTAGGGCCGTTCGCGAGTTCCAAGACCGCTTTCGCCCGCACGGCGTCCGCGTTGTTTTCCGTAATCTGATTCTCGAGTGCGGCGGGGATAAGGAGGTCGCACGGAAGCGCCAAAAGTTCCTCGTTGCTTATGTCCCGCGCTCCGGGAAAACCATGAAGAGAACACCGCGTCTGCTTGCATTTCTCAACGTCGTCGGTGTTGAGGCCGCGCTCATTCGCAATGCCGCCTTTTGAGTCGGAGAGCGCAACGATGGTGTACCCCGCACGCTCGAAAATCTTCGCCGCGTTGCCGCCGACGTTCCCCATGCCTTGGATGGCGACCGTAACCCGTTCCGGCACGTGGAGCGCTTCGCGGAGTGCCTGGAAGACGTACAGTCCTCCCATTGCCGTGGCGGCAGCGCGTCCCTCGGAGCCGCCGTGCTCGAGCGGTTTGCCGGTGAACGCCGCGCCGCTTCTGTCGCCGGTCAGCTTCCCGTACTCGTCCGCCATCCAGTGCATGATCTCGGGAGTGGTATTGACGTCGGGGGCCGGAATATCCGTATGCGGCCCGAGTACGGGGTAGAGGAGACGGACCCATCCGCGCGAGAGCCGCTCAAGTTCTCCGCGGGAGAGCTCCTTTGGGTCGACGGTGATACCTCCCTTAGCGCCGCCCAAAGGGATGCCCGCGACCGCGCATTTCAAGGTCATCCAGAGAGCGAGCGCCCGGACCTCGTCGATATCCGTATCGGGATGGTAGCGGATGCCGCCCTTGTAGGGGCCGCGCGCGCTGGAGTACTGGACGCGGTATCCTTCGAACATTCGGACGGTTCCGTCGTCCATCGGGACCGGGATGGAAACGCGAGCCTCCCGTTCGGGCTGCCGCAAGCGGGCAAGAAAATCCTCCCGGAACGGCCGAACGGCGGCGGCGCGGGAGAGTTGGAGCAGTGCGTACTGGAATGGATTTGGCATCGGTATCCATCATACGCCCCGTAGGGGGAAAATGACATATTAGAGCTCCGTTTTGCCAGACCGGCGGGTGGGGCTTGACTTTTTCCCGGAAAGGGGTATCGTGAGCGGTGTAAAGTAAGTTTTCTTTCGGTTCGCCCCAAAGAAGCAAGTCGGCTTACGCACAAATACCCTAAAGAAATGGCCAAGAAGTTGTATGTCGGCGGTTTGCCGTACAGCACGACTGAGGATGAGTTGCGAGACGCATTCTCGGCGGCAGGTACGGTCGAATCGGCGAGCATCATCACCGACCGAATGACCGGACGTTCAAAGGGATTTGGTTTTGTGGAGATGGCCTCGGATGAGGACGCCCAGAAAGCCATTGAGCTTATGAACGGAAAGGATTTCGGCGGCAGGACCCTGTCGGTCGATGAAGCCCGCCCGATGAGGAACGCCGCATAAGGCGCGCCTGATTGAGCAAGAAGAACATCCCCGCACTGACCCGATGGTCACGCGGGGATGTTTGTGTCAAGGGGGGGATAGGTTTACGAACCGGCTCAATATGGTACAATGGGAGGCGTATGAAAAAAAGGTCAACGCTCATAATCATAATCGCAGTATTGGTCATCGCCGTAGCGGCGTATTACTGGCTGGGGAGCGGCACAAGCACCCAGAACACTCAGCCGGAGGGAACGACGCCGGAGAACCAGATGCCCGCGGGCGGCGAGTCGACAGACACGAACAGCATGGCAACGGGTACGGCCAGCGTGAACGACGCGCTCAACCCGTAACCGATACTACGATACCCGAAGCCCCGTTCCGCCAGTTGGTGGGAGCGGGGTTTTTGGTATAATGCGTTCGTATGAAGGTAGTCGTTCATTATGGAGAACTGGCGCTCAAGGGGGGAAACCGGGCGTTTTTTGAAGATACGCTCGCCGGAAACATCCGGCGTTCGTTCGGGAAAGAGGGTATCCGCGCGAAGCTCCGCAAACTGTCGGGGCGGTTCCTGCTGGAGCTGCCGGACGCGGCGGAGCGGCAACTCGTCGAAAAGGTGTTGAAAAGCCAGTTCGGCGTCGCGTCGTTTGCTTTTGCAGCCGTGTCGTCGGCGGACCTGGAGGCGCTGAAGGAGACGGCGAAGCGCCTCGTCGCCGAGGGGGAAGGGGAGACGTTCCGCATCGAGGCGGCGCGGAGCGACAAATCGTATCCGCATTCCTCCCAGGAGATAAACGAGCTCGTGGGGGCGTACGTGAAAACCGCCCTCTCGAGGCGGGTCGATTTGACGCATCCCGACGTCACCTGCTTCATGGAACTCGTCGGCGGGGAAGCGTACTGCTACACGGAGCGGCATCCGGGTCCCGGGGGGTTGCCGCTCGGCACCTCGAGCGGGGCACTCGTGCTCTTGTCGGGCGGCATTGATTCGCCGGTCGCCGCGTACTTCATAAAGCGGCGGGGCGCACCGGTCGACTACATCCACTTTCATTCATATCCGTATACGGAGCGCGCGTCGATTGATAAGGTGGAGCGAATCGTCCGGGCGTTGAGTGTATACGACCAGACGGCAACTCTGTACCTTGTCCCGTTCGCGGACGTCCAAAAAGCGATTGTCGCTGCGGGCATTCCGCCGGCGCTGCGGCTTATCCTATACCGCCGGTTTATGCTCCGCATCGCGGAACGCGTCGCGCGGAAAGCGAAGCGGCGGGCGCTCGTCACGGGGGACTCCCTGGGACAGGTTGCCTCCCAGACGCTCGAGAATATCGCCGCCATATCGGAGGCGACGACGCTCCCCATCCTGCGCCCCCTTATCGGCTTTGATAAAGATACGATTGTCAAACAGGCGCGGGAGATCGGCACCTATGACCTCTCCATAGCGCCCGGTGACGACGTGTGCTCGCGGTTTGTGCCGAAGCATCCCGCGACCAAAGCGGTCCCGGAAGACATCGAGCGCGCAGAACGCGCGCTCGATATCGCCGGTCTCACGGATGCGGCGGCCGCTCAGGCGGAGAGGATATAGATTTCCGCCTCGTGAATACCAAACTCCTTTGCCGATTCCTTTGAAGGCATCCAGATGTCCACGAAGCCCGTCTTCCGCCGGTGCATGCGGTCCTCGACGGTAAAGATGCGGTCGCCGAAAAGCTCGGGTATCATCACCTTCGTCCCAAAGGGGAGAAAGTTTGCCGCGATGATGCCGTCCTCAACCTGCGTGCCGGACGCGGTCGTAAACGGCGTGCTGTCCGTTTCGTCGACCGAGCTGGAATAGGCGGTCACCCGGACGCTGAAACTCACGTATGCGCGCTCGGGAGCGGAAGAATACGCCGTCGCGAGCGGACGCACGCTCCCGGGGAGAATCGTGGCGCGGGAGTCGTGTATGAGACCGAATATGAAGGGGAGGGAGATAACCGCAAGCGCAAGGGAGTAGGAATGCTCACGCTTGCGCCGCGTACGTCCCGGCTCACCCGTTGTGATATGATTGAACATAACCCCTGTCCAATAAAAAGGCCCCCTCGTGGGGACATTGTTACCTTAGCACACGATGGCTCAAAAAGCAAGTCTCTCGGTCATATACGAATGCAGGGATTTTGCGGCTATTAACAAGCCGGCGGGACTTCTGACACACCCGACGCCGGCCTCGGGAGGCGAAAAAACGCTCATTGATGCGGTTTTAGCTCGCTATCCGGAGGTTCGGGGTGTAGGAGATGCCCCCGAGATACGCCCCGGCATCGTCCACCGCCTGGACCGGGATACGTCCGGAATCCTCATCATAGCCCGGAATGACGCATTTTTCCACTCTTTCAAGGCCCTCCTCACGGGGCATAAGGTTGAGAAAGCATACCGTGCCCTCGTATGGGGCAAACTGCCTCAAAAGGGCATAATAGAGGCCCCAATCGGCCTCAAATCGGGCACAATCCGCCGGACGGTCCACACGGGCGGCCAGAAGCTCATAAAGCCGGCCGTGACGGCATATCGGGCCCTGAAACACCTCTCTTATGGGGGAGAACCCTTTACCTACGCGGAGCTTATGCCCAAAACGGGCCGGACCCACCAGCTGCGCGTCCACATGGCCTCCATCGGTCACCCCATCTTGGGCGACCGCCTCTACGGCGGCAGATATGTTAAACACTCAGTGTTTAACATTCCGCGGCAGATGCTTCATGCATATGCGCTCCAATTCGAGGTGCGGGACGGAGAGGTGCTCCGTCTCGAGGCCCCACTGCCGGATGATTTCAGGGACGTATTGAAAAAATTGGGGCAGCCGTGATGGCTGCCCGTGTTTAGGCGAGGAACATATTCATCCTTTCCTCTACGTTTTTGGGAAATGACACGGTCTCCATGGTCTCCTGCGGCAAGGAATTACTTGCGCCGGCTTTGTTCTTTCGGATAACCCCCTTGAGCTGGCCGCTTATCAGGAAATAGAGCATCTGCTCGTCGATGTCCACCCCCTGCAGGTCTTGAATACTCTTCCCCCACGGAAGGTTGAATTCTACGAAATCACCAAGACGGCCGATCTCCACAACGACAAGGGAAAGTTCGGCGTTAACGGTTCCCAGCCAAAAGAAAAACTCTCTTCCGTGCGGCGCGGCACCGGAAAGGCGAATAGTTCCGCAGAGCGTTTTCCTGCCTCTTATGACCATAAGCTGAATCGTAATCATACTCGCTCCTCCACATATGCAATTGTTAAGGTGCATAAATGATACCATATACAGGCGGTTTGTCAAGAAACCTTTTCATTTATAACGTTTCATTCTACACTGCTCATATGCCCAGGTGCTGGAATTCGGTAGACAGGTCAGCTTGAGGGGCTGGTGACCGCAAGGTCGTGCGGGTTCAAGTCCCGCCCTGGGCACCGAGTCAAACTCGGTTCGAGAGAAACGAGTTAGAGGAGGTAGGCGAGTCTGATTGCAGGGGCGCCGGGATTCGAACCCGGATCGGCCGTTT
>CAYYYM010000016.1:0-14779 GCA_964476325.1 uncultured Candidatus Saccharibacteria bacterium
GCAGTTTATACTCACTGACTCGGGCGGCATACAGGAAGAGGTCTCGTTCCTTGGCAAACCGTGTCTCGTCATGCGGGACGTGACCGAGCGGCCGGAGGGTGTGGAAGCGGGGAATATCCGGCTCGTCGGGACGAAAACGGAGGACATCGTCGGCGCCGCGGAAGAACTGTTTGAAAATGGGGAGACGTATCGGAGGATGTCGAAGAAACACGCCGCCTTCGGCGACGGCCATGCGGCGGAGAAAATCGTGGAAGCGCTGAGAAATTATTTAGCTGTATGATTGATTCCCGAAACCAATCAAGCCTGATTGGTTTCGGGAATCAATCAAAGTGTCAGATTTGACCGAAATAGTTCCAGAAATTCTTTTTCGCGTCTTCGTATCGGTTGCGCCAGTGTTTCAGTTCGGTGAGCTTCGCCTCGAGGTCGAGCATCAGTTTCGTGGAGATGAAGAGTGATTCGAGCGAATCGCCATCTTCGTCGTGCGCGATTTTTCTGCCGATTTCCCGGTACATCGTTTTATAGCTGTGCGTCTTGTAAACGCGGAGTTTCCGGATGATGCGTGAGTTGTCTTCCGACATATAGCGGACGTTGTCCTCGATGCGCACGTCCCGTCCCGGAACTTTCAGCTCTACATGGTCGCGCGGCCCGACGCGCAGAGACCCCTTCTCGCTGAAGACGGTGGTGAAGGTCGCCCCGTTCTCGAGCTCTATCCACACGAGGACCGCGTGGTCCTGCAGGAGCCGGATGTCGAAGTTCACGGGCTTGCTGAAGTTGTTGAGATGGAGAAAGTGGTCCACCTGGTGGCAGCCGTTCGCGAAGAACGTGCTCCGTGAAACCGGCCAGTTGTACCAGAAAAATTCGGGCTGCTCAAGCTCATAGACGACCGAGTGATATGAAATCGGCTCGCCGTACTTCACGCCGAGGTCCCGCAGGGCAAATTTGTTGAATGCCCCGTAGCGCTTGTGGAAACCGACGAAAACCTTCCGCCCGACCTGCCGGAGCGTCCGTTCCAATTCAGCGAGTTCATCGTAGTCATTTGCGACCGGCTTCTCGACGAGCGCATACGCACCCTGCCGCAGTGCGTGGAGCGTGATCGGCACATGCGTGTGGTTGTAGCTCGCGACGAAGTACACATCGTACCGCTCGTCCGGCCGCGGGAACGGCGCGGCGTCCCAGCGCTTGATGCGCCGTTCGGGATACATTTGCGTCGGGTCGATCTCGTGCACCGTCGTAATGTCGATGAAAGGGCGGCAATAGGGGATGACGTTGATTTTCGCGTAGTTGCCGAAGCCGAAAACGATGCCACGCTTTTTGCGCGGGTTATTCCGTCCGCCGGGACCCATAGTTTCCGAAACCGGCCGCGCGCCCGCGAGCGGCAACGCGTTGCCGCTCTTCCAGTCAGTGGCTTCCAATTCTTGTAAGAGCCCCGCTTTCAGTTCACGGCACGTCTCGGGTGATATCGCCGCTCCGGAGTAGATACTCCACCCGCGAATATGCTTCCACCATGCGGTGTTCGATTCCCGAAATCGAACACCTTGTTCGATTTCGGGAATCGAACGGAGGGGAAAGTACGAAATCTGACCATGTAGAAGCTCCGGCACCACATCGAGTTTGAAAACAAGTTCTTCGGGGAGTGTGACGCGTTCCACAACCGCCGGGTGGAGCGGCGCGACGAATCCGACGATATCACCCTGTTTGAATGGTTCGGCTCCACTCACCACAGGCGAGCCGCCATCGGCAGTTTCCATGATTTCACCGACGCCGCAGGAGACAAATTTCTTGTTGCGGTTCTCCTCCCGCAAACGGGACCACACTTTTGTCCGCAGACCTTCAAAGCCGACAACGGGAAAATAATTAAGAAGCAAACGGATACTTTTCGCACGCGTGTGATACACGTTCTCCAATTTTTCCAGATTTTTCCACGCGAGGACCCTGATGCGGTATTCCGTGCGGTTCTTGTGGTAATCCAGGAACCCCGTCTTCCATTTCGTGCCCGTCAGAATGCGCATATCCAGATTCTAGACGATAACCGAACCGCTATCAAGGAAAACAGTGTCAGGACACTTGACGGATAATAAAAAAATAGACAGAATGGAGAACGGCAATTTTAACCCCTCAGCGGGGAATATGAGCCGGGAGGTGACGCGTGACGGAATGGTTGAAGAAACTGGTGAGAAACGTATACGGACTCCGGAACGGGAACGATAATGAGATGGGAGACGGCGCGCTGGTTGTCGCCTTGGACTACGGGCTGACGGTAACGAACGGTCTGCCGATTATCGAAAAGACAGTGCTCGCCGAGGCGGCTCGCATCGCCCGGGAACGCCACGGACGTCTTGCGTGGGCGAGTGCCAACTTTCTCTTTCCGCATTCGGAGACGATTGGGGACGCCATGAAGTACCTGTTCCTGAAAAGAAAAGGCATGTGGGGAGGAGATGTTATCGCTCCCTCGGGGGTCACGAATTCAGTGACGGAGGCGTATGCTATCCGGCACGAGGTGGAGCGCAGAGGACTGAGGCCGGGAACGGTCGTCGTAGTGCTCCACTGGCTCCACGCGCGGAGTGTTTGTCGCATCTGGAAGAAGGCGTTCCCGGATGCGCGGATAGTCATACGGAGCATGGAAACGCCGTACTGGGAAGGGTTGAACCGCGTGAAAATGCTGCAGAGCGAGAACACGTGGCTCTTCGCGTGTCTCGCGCGGCATCTGGCGCTCCTCCTGCTTGGGCCAGACCGGATTATCGGCATACGGGAGCCGGTAACGTAGTGTGTGCGCGTGGGGTTTTGCCCTGCGCGCTTTTTTCATTACAATCTCTTATATGTGCGGCATAGCGGGCGTATATCACGTAGGGAACACGAGGCGGGTGGACGAGCGGGCGGTTGTCGCCATGCGCGAGTCGCTCGCGCACCGCGGCCCCGACGGGGCGGGGCTCTATGTGTCGCCTGACGGGAGGGTGGGACTAGGGCATCGCCGCCTCAAAATCATTGACCTCTCGGATGCGGCCGCCCAGCCCATGGGCAACGAGGACGGCTCGGTGCACATCGTCTACAACGGCGAGATTTACAACTTCCGGGAACTCCGCGCCGAACTCGAGAAGCGGGGACACCGCTTCGCGTCCCGGAGCGATACGGAGGTCATCGTCCACGCCTATGAGGAATACGGCACGGACTGTGTGAAGCGCCTGAACGGCATGTTCGCCTTCGTGCTCTGGGATGACAAGAAGAAACTCCTCTTCGCCGCGCGGGACCACGTGGGCATCAAGCCCTTCTACTATGCCCTGCAGGACGGGACGTTTTATTTCGGTTCCGAAATCAAAGCGCTCCTGGCGCATCCCTCGTTCCGGAAGCGCTTCGCGAAGGAGAACGCCTCCTATTACCTCACCTTCGCTTCGCTCCCCGCGCCGCACACCCTCTTTGAAGACGTATATAAGCTCCCGGGCGGCCACCTACTCACACTTCAAGGAGACGGCGAACCGGTCATTGAGTCGTACTGGAACCCCCTCAATGTTCGAGGCCGAGCCTCGAACAAAAGCGAGGCGGAGTACGCGGAAGCAGTGCGTGAACTCCTGACCGACTCGATAGAAAAGCAGATGGTCTCCGACGTTCCCTTCGGCTGCTTCCTCTCGGGAGGCATTGACTCGTCCGCGAACGCCATCCTCATGAGTCGCGCTTTGGGGAAACCGGTGGAAACGTTCTCCATCGCGGCGGAGGGCTACGGAGAGAAATACAACGAGCTCGCGTACGCGCGCGAGGTGGCGGCTCTGCTCGGCGCGCACCGGCACGAACGTCTGGTAACGCACGAGGACCTCGTCAACTTCCTCCCGCGGTACGCGGACTACTTCGACGACCCGAACGGCGACCAGATTACGTTCCTCGTCTACGAACTTTCCAAACTCATCCGCGAGAGCGGCGTCATTGTGGCGCAGGTGGGCGAGGGGTCGGACGAGCTCTTCGCCGGGTACGAGACGATGCGCAAAGCGGTGAATCTCCATGAGCGGGTATGGCGCTTCGCGGAACGTTTGCCGCGGTTCGCCCGGCAGCTCCCGTACGCCGTCCTCCGCCCGGCGCGCTCGCCGCGCGGGGAATTCGCGGCGGAGTATGCGCGCCGCCTGGCGTTCGGCGAAGCGCCGTATTGGGGGCATGCCGTCGCCTTCACCCCCGTGCAGAAAGAGCGACTCCTCACGGCGGAATATAAGAAGACGCTCGCGAAGGGGCACGAGTACGAATGTCTGGCGCCGCACTACGAAGCGGTGCGCAAAGGCATGCGGGACCCGGATTTCCTCGCGTACGTGACGTATCTGGAGCTGAAAACGCGCCTGCCGGAACTCCTCCTGGAACGGGTTGACCGTATGGGGATGGCGCACGGCGTGGAAGCGCGCGTGCCCTTCCTCGACAAGCGGATCGTCGAGCTCGCGCTCGAAATACCCCTTACGACAAAGCTTACAGGCGGCGAGACGAAGCATGTCCTGAAACAGGCGCTTAGAGGAATCGTTCCCGACCGCATCATATACCGGAAGAAGCAAGGATTCGGCGCGCCGCTCGCCGAGTGGCTCCGCCATCGCGAAACGGCGGCGCCTTTCCTCCGCGCTATCAACGGCTCGGCACTGCGGGAAGAGCGGATGCTCGATTACGAATACGTGAAACGGCTCGCGGATGTCCACCGGAGCGGGAAATTCGACCACAACTTCCGCATCTGGAACCTCGTTACGCTTTCCCTGTGGTACGACCGCTGGATCGCCGCTTGAGAATCTGCACGAGTTCGCGGAGCAGGTCCTCGCCGAGGAGGTGGAGCATACCGAGGTAGACGGCGAGCGAGAAAAGTATATTCAGGACGGCGTTGAGCCCGAAGACCTGGAGTATGACGGCGCAGACGCCCATGACGAGCGCGGCGGTGAGGGGGATGGACAAGCGCTTCGTGAACGTGAACGGCGTGAGCCGTTTCGCGATGGCGTAGACGCCGCCGTTGTAGAGAAGCTGCGCGCCGATGGTTGCGAGCGCGGCGCCCGCGATGCCGAGCGGCGGGATGAAGAGCAGGTTGAAGACGACGTTTCCCGCGGAGGCGAGGATAACGAACGGCGCGATGCGCTTCTGCTTGTCGTGCGCAAGGATGAAATTGCTCATGATGACGCCGGGGAAGAGGAGGAGCGGCGTGAGAAGTAATATCCGGAAGGCGGGGATGGCGGGGACGTAGGCGGCGCCGTAGAGAAAACGGATGACGCTGGGGGCGATGGCGAGTCCGCCGGCCGAGAGCGGAATGGCGACGAGGCAGATGATGCGCAGAATTTTTTCAAACAGCGCGCGGCTCTCGGCGGCCGACTTCTCCTTCACGAACCGGGAAAAGACGGGAAACGCGCTGGCGGCGATGATGGTGGGAAAGATGTACAGGAGCTGGATGATTTTCTGTCCGGCGGCGTAGAGCCCGATCGCTTCGGCGTCACGGTAGAAGCCGAGCATCACGATGTCGATGTTGAGCATAAAGGCGCCCAGGCTTCCCATGAGTGCGATGGGCCAGGCAGCGCGGAGGAGGGGCGCCGCAAGCCGGAGGTTGAAGTGCGAAAGCACCTTCGCGAACCGCTGCCGCAGGAGTACGACCCCGAGAATCGCGCCGGAGCCGGCGGCGAGGACGTACGTGACGGTGAATGCCAGAGCGGTCGGCGCAAAGAAGAGAATAACGAACCCGAAGAGCAGGATGGCGCCGTTGGTAACGAACGTGATGAGCGTCTCGAACTGCATCTGTTCCTTTCCCCTGAAGTAGCCGGCGGAGAACTCCCGCAGGTTGTCAAAAACGGTGAGGAGCGCGACGAGAGGAAGGAGTGCAGCCGCTTCGGGAATCTTCGAGAAATGCGGCGCGGCGAAGATGATGATAAGGGACGTGAGCGCGAGCAAGCCGATTTTGAGCCAAAACGCCGTGGCGAAATACTCATCCGAGCGCGAGGGGTGCTGGCTCACACCCCGTATCATAATCTGGCGGATGCCGATATCGGCGAAAATCGTGAAGAACCCCGCGAGGCCGACGAGATACGAAAACACGCCGTACTGCGCCGCGCCGAGCGCGCGCGCGGCATAGATGACGACGATGGCACGGAGCAGGCGGCTCCCGACCTCTCCGAGGGAAAGCCAGAACGTGTTTTTCAGGAACGTCTGGCGAGTACCTCTGTTTTTGAACAGGAGCTCTTTAAGGCGTGTGTACATGAAGGACTTCTTTGAGTTCGAGAACGATATCCTCATCCATGAGGTAAAGAAAACCGACATAGGCAAGTATTGAAAGACAGATGTTTAAAATGAGATGCAGACCCGCAAGCTGCAGCAGTGCAGCAAAGATTCCCATAAGTACGGCAGCGACCGCCGCACGCTTGAGGTGACGAAGCGTCTTGAATTGCATAGTACGCTTAGCAAGGAACCACAACCCTCCCTGATAGATAATTTGTGCGATAAGTGTGGCAAGAGCCGCACCAACCGCTCCGTAGAGAGGAATGAAGAGCATATTGAGTGCGATATTGCCGAATGAGCCGAGTGCGACGAAAGGAGTGGCTTGTTTCTGCTTATCATTCGCAAGGATGAAGTTGCTGATGATACCGGAGGGATAGAGAACAAGGGGTGTAAGGATGAGAATGCGGAAAATGGGTATCGCCGGCTCATAGGAGGCGCCGTAGAGGAAATGAATGATGTGGGGGGCAAGAATAAACCCGCCGACGGTAACAGGGATGGCAATGAGGTATACAACGCGGATAATTTTTTCCAAGAATAGGCGCGTTTTTCCCGTATCCCGATTACCAACGAAACGCGAAAGCGCGGGGAACATACTCACGGCGACAATGGACGGAAGCATATAGATAAGCTGGATAATCTTCTGGCTCGCGGAATAAAATCCTACGTCTCCAGCGGTCCGATAGAAGCCGAGCATAATGATGTCGACATTTGTCATGAAAACGCCGATGATGCCAATGAGCGCGATGGGCCAGGCGGACTGCATGATGTCCGTTATCAATCCCGCGCGGAAGGCGGCGATGAGACGGGCGAATTGTTTTCGCAGAAGAGCAATGCCGAGAATCGTACCGGTACCGCCGGCAAGAATATATGTAATGGTGAGCGCGCCGGCGGTCGGCAGAAACCTGAGAATCAGGAAACCGAAAAGCGCTATGGAGGCGTTCGTGGCAAAAACAAGAAGAGCTTCATATTGCATTTTTTCCTTACCCCGGAAGTAACCGATGGAGAAATCCCGAATGTTATCGAAAACAGTAAGGAGCGCGACCAGAGGGATAAGTGCAGCAGCTTCTGCGATGTTCGAGAAATGCGGTGCGACAAAGATGATAAGAAGAGACGTGAAGAAAAGAAGCCCCGCCTTTATCCAAAACGCGGTCGCAAAGTACTCGTCGCCATACTGCGGCTTCCGGCTCACCTCCCGCGTCATAATTTGATTGACGCCAATGTCGGCGAAAATGGTGAAGAAACCGGCAAGACCAAGGACATAAGAGAAAATACCGTACTGTTCCGCGCCTAAAATTCGCGCGGCATAAATAATAACGGCGGCACGTAGGAGACGGCTCCCGAGTTGCCCGACAGTAAGCCAGAACGTGTTTTTCAGGAACGTCTGGCGAGTACCTCTGTTTTTGAACAGGAGCTCTTTAAGGCGTACCCCGGTCATTGGTGAAAAGATACCTGATGGTCCGGATGGTGATGGCGAGGTCGAGGAAGAAAGAGCGGTTCTTGATGTAGTAGATATCGTAGCCGAGCTTTTCTTTCGCTTCCTCGAGCGTAGTGCTCGGCTTGAAGTTGACCTGCGCCCAGCCGGTGAGACCCGGCTTCACGAGGTGGCGCATATCGTAGTAGGGGAGTTCGCGGTATTGCGCCACGAGCTCCTTCGCCTCCGGGCGGGGACCGATGAGCGAAATGTCGCCGCGGAGCATGTTCCAGAGCTGGGGCAGCTCGTCAAGGTGCGTGGCGCGCAGGAACTTCCCGACGGCAGTGAGCCGGCGGTCCCGCGCTTCCGTGAAGAGCGGGCCGCCTGCCCCGTGCCGCATCGTGCGGAACTTGTAGAGCGTGAAAAGCGCGCCGTCCTTGCCGACCCGCTCCTGGGAGAAGATGACGGGACCGCGCGAGGTGAGGCGGATGGAAAGTGTGGCGAGGATGAAGAAGGGCGAGAACACGACGGACGAGATGCAGACAAAGACGACGTCGATAAATCGCTTGACACGGTCATAGAAGGGGCGATGAATCGTGACGTTCGCGATGAACCACGCCTCCGTGAGCTCGTCGGGACAGACGGACTCAAACACGTCCTCGTAGAACGCGGAGAACGGCATGATGTTGACGTTCTGCGGCAGGAGACGGTAGAGCGTCTGGACGAACTGGAGCGACCCGATGAGCACGTCGCGCACGACGACGAGATGGATGTCCTGTTCCTTGATGGTCTCGTGCATGCGCTCGGGGGAGCGCCGCGTCGGCTTCCGGAGCCAGTGCGCCACGACGTAGCCGAGGTGGGGATGCGCGGACACGAACGCGACCGTCCGGGAAACGGCGGGCGAGTCGCCAATAACGAGGAGCTTCAGCGCCGTTTGGGAGAAGATGCGGACGAGGGCGAGGCGCTGCCAGGCGTACTTCAGGACGATGAAGATGACGGAGAAGAGGATGAGGTTGGTTTTCGGCGTGAGGCCGAACGGCCCGGGGAAGAAGTAGAAGAGCGCCATGGAAAACGAACCGGCGACAAGCCCCGCGAGGGCGACGGTCTGGAGGAGTACTGTCGGGCGGAACCGCTTGTACTGGTACAGGTTGAAGAGGTAGAGCGTGAGGAGCCAGACGATGAAGATGATGGAAAACGGCCCGATGTGCGACGCGAAGGCGGCGCGGTAGTCGGCGATGCCGTACCGGAGGAGGAGCGTGAGGGCGAGCGCCCCGTAGAGGAGCGCAACGTCCCCGATAAATATGACGAATTTCCGCATGATGGGGGTATGGTTTCAGTGTAGCCCTCGGGTGGCATCGCGGGCAAGTTTGTGGTATGGTGGAGGGATGAAAAACAACAAGCTGTTCTTACCCATAAGCATCATCGTCGCCGCGGTCCTCATATCCGGGACGCTCCTCTACACCGTGGGCGGCGGGCACGGCGCCGGACAGGCGAACGTGAGCGCCAGCGTGAAGGAAAACGTGGCGGACAATATCCGCCCTGTGGACAAGAACGACTATGTCCGCGGCAGCACGGACCCGCAGGTCGTCGTCGTGGAATACTCGGACCTGGAGTGCCCGTACTGCAAGCACTTCCAGACGACGATGCAGCAGCTCATACAGGAATACGGGGACAAAGTGGCATGGGTGTATCGCCAGTTCCCGATCCAGCAGCTGCACAGCCAGGCGCCGTACGAGGCGCTCGCGAGCGAGTGCGTCGGGAAGCTGGGCGGCAACGACGCCTTCTGGAAGTTCATCGACAAGGTGTACGAGGTAACGCCGTCAAACGACGGGCTCGACCTGTCGCTCCTCCCCGGGTTCGCGAAGGACGCGGGAGTGTCCGAGGACGATTTCAACGCCTGCATGGAAACAGGAGACCTGGCGGCGAAGATAAACGAGGATTTGGCGGACGCCCAGAAACTGGCGAACTGGTCGCAGCAGTACATGGGGAGCAACATCGGGACGCCGTTCTCGGTCGTCGTGGCGGGCAATCGTTCGACGGTGATACCGGGAGCACTGCCGTACGCGCAGGTGAAGGCGATCATCGACGATTTGCTGAAGTAACTTCCGTAACGTAGACGATGCGGTGGAACAACTGGGCGCTGTTGGGGAGCGGACTGTGGCTCATCGTATCCCCCTGGCTTCTGGGATACTGGAGCTACAACCTCGTGACGTGGAACAGTATCCTGTTGGGGACCGTCGTGGTGGTGATGACGTTATGGAATGTCACGCAATGATTTCAAGGTCGCGATGCATTAATGTATGGAACTATGGCGTTTTTTAAGAAACTGTTCGGCGGGAAGAAGCAGGCGGCGCCGATGAGTAACGTGCCCCAGTCGATACCGCAACCGAGTCAGACTCGGCCACAGCCGAGTCAGACTCGGCCGCAGCAGTCGCAACCGCAACCGCAACCGCAACCGCAACCGATGCCGTCAGCCGGCATGCCGGCGCGCAACGGCGGCAACGGCGCGATGTACGAGTGCGCGAATTGCGGTTACACATCAAACCAGCCCGGCGGATGCCCGAACTGCGGCATTCCGCTCCGCCCCGCGGGGGAGGGGAAAGCGGTCTGAAGCCAACCCCGTATTTACAGGGTTTCGGAAACGAGGGTATACTGACGAGGGTTTCCGAAACCCTTTTGTTCTGGCGCGCCACCTTAGCTCAGCTGGCAGAGCGGCGCTTTCGTAAAGCGTAGGTCCCCGGTTCAAATCCGGGAGGTGGCTCATGTACGATGTTTGTCGAAATCCCCGATTTCGCAACAAACGTCAGTTATCCCGAACAAAGTGAGGGAATACTATATGAAATTGAATCCCAACATTGTCTACATCTCCGTGTTCCCCGGCGCGGGCGGCGACGACGCGAAGGACTGGGCGGTGATGCTCCTCAAGATGTACGCCGCCTATGCCGCGCGCAAGGGCTGGAAAGCGGCCGCCGTGGACGAGGACACGCTCGAAATCAAGGGAAGCGGCGCGTACGAGATACTGAAGGACGAGTCGGGCGTGCACCGGCTCGTGCGCATTTCTCCCTTTGACGCGAAGAAAAACCGGCACACCTCGTTTGCGCTCGTGGAGGCGCTCCCCGAGCTGGAGGACATCGGTGTGAACGAACTGCAAATACCCGAGAGCGACCTGAAATACGAGTTCAAGCGGTCGTCGGGCCCCGGCGGACAGAACGTGAATAAGGTGGAAACGGCCGTGCGCGTGGTTCACGAACCGACGGGTATCGCTGCCTCGTCGGAGCGGGAACGTTCCCAGGCGCGCAACAAGGAGCAGGCGCTGAAACTCCTCAAGGCGAAATTGGTGAAGGAGATGGAACGTAAGCAGGAAGAGGACATCGCGCACCTGCGCGTGAAGGCGACGCCCGACTGGGGACACGAGATACGCTCGTACGTCCTGCATCCGTATAAGCAGGTGCGCGACCGTCGTCTCGGCGTGAAGATGAGCGCCGTGGAGGAGATTCTGGACGGGAATCTTGATATACTGTTTGAGAAAGGTAAAATTGGTAAGTAGATGATAGTTTTCAAGAACGTAAGCAAGGAATACCGGCACAACGGGAGAGAGACGACGGCGCTCGACAAGGTGACGTTCAAGGTGCAGCCGGAAGAGTTCGTCTCCATCGTCGGCCGTTCCGGAGCGGGGAAGTCGACCATCATCAAACTCCTCATCGGAGAAGAGAAGCCCACCAAAGGGCAGGTTTTTTTCGGTTCGTATGAGGTGGACAAGCTGAAGTCCCGGGAGCTGCCGGAATTCCGGCGCCACATCGGCGTCGTGTTTCAGGACTTCCGGCTCCTGGAGAAGAAAACGGCGTTTGAAAACGTCGCCTTCGTCCTGGAGGCGGAGGGGTATCCCCAGCAGGAAATAGACGAGCTTGTGCCGCAGGTGCTGGAAATCGTGGGGCTGAAGGACAAGACGCAGAAGTTTCCCTCGGAGCTCTCCGGCGGAGAGAAACAGCGGGTCGCCATCGCGCGCGCGATGATAAACCGGCCGGACGTCATCATCGCCGACGAGCCGACGGGGAACCTCGACCCCATGAACAAGTGGGAAGTCATCCGTCTCTTGAACAAAATCAACGAGCTCGGCAGCACGGTGCTCCTCGCGACGCACGACAAGGAAATCATTGATTCACTCGGAAAGCGGGTGATAACATTAGAAGACGGCGCCATCGTGAGCGACGAGGCGCACGGCGAGTTCAATATTTAGCGTCATTCCGGCCACCGAGCCGGAATCCAAGAACGAATGATTACATTGTGGAGGATAATTAAATACGGGTTTCAGAGTTTCAAGCGCAACGCGTGGCTGTCGGCGACGACGGTTGGGGTGATGACGCTCGCCCTCTTCGTTTTCCAGGGCATCATCCTCTTCAACGCGTTCGCGAGCCGCGCGGTGGACGAAGTGAAGGATAAAGTGGACATCAGCGTGTATTTCAAGAGCAACGTGGGGGAAGACAATATCCTGAACATCAAGAAGGCGATGGAGGACTTCAACGAGGTGAAAGCGGTGGAGTACGTTTCCCGCGACGAGGCGCTCCAGAACTTCAAGGAGCAGCACGCGAGCGACGAAGTCATCGCCCAGACGCTTGACGAGCTGGACAACAACCCGCTCCTTGCCTCCCTGAACGTCAAAGCGAAGGACTTAAGCGAGTACGGTTCCATCGCCGCGTACCTCAACTCGGCGTCGCTTTCGGATATTGTGGAAAAGGTGACCTATGCGCAGAACGCGCTCGTCATCAGCCGGTTGGAAAAGCTCGTGAACGGGCTGAACGCAGGCGTCCTGGCGCTCACGCTCTTTCTCGTATTCCTCGCCGTAATGGTGACGTTTAACACCATCAGCCTGGCGATTTTCTCGAACAAGGAGCAAATCGGGATTATGCGCGTCGTGGGTGCGTCAAATCAGTTTATCCGGGGACCGTATATGGTGGAGGGCGTTATGTACGGTATCATCGCCGCCGTCGTGAGTCTCATCCTCTTCATACCGGTCGTGAAAAGCATCGCACCCCAGCTCGCGCTCTTCGTGCCGTCGTTTAACCTGTCGGCGTACGTCCTGGGCGGCTTCGGGCGCCTCTTGGGGTACCAGGTGCTCGCCGGCGGCGTGCTCGGCATTCTCTCAAGCACCATCGCCATCCGTCGCTACCTGAAAGTCTAATATATCGACCGCGGCGGTCGATATATTAAAAAAACCACCGAGTACTACTCGGTGGTTTGAGATCAATCTTGAAAAGGTTAATCCATGTGCCCGCAGGCGAAGAACCGATCCATCGCCTGTTCGAACGAGACGTCGGGGAAAATCTCCTCTGCCCAAAACCTCATGACTTGATACTGTCTTCCGATTTTGGCAAGGTGGTTTCGTTCCCGCTCACTTCCTTTCGGGAAATTCGTATCCCAAATGAGCGGAGAAGCGCGTCCGACCATCCCCCAGCGGAAGTCGGGGTCATGTTTCATCATGCGCAGCAAAGCGTGGAAATCTTCCAGTCCGGCTACCGGGACCTCGCCAAAATCGGGAATGGAAATCGTTTGTCCCGTCCCGTCACATCTGGGGTCGAAACCGCCGACGGAGAAGAGATGTGTGATTTCCCAGACGGCAGCGGTGTTCTGGCATACATTCCATTGAGGTCGTTCCCACCATCGCTGTCGCAGGAAGCCGACAACGGGAAGATTTCGCTGTTCCGCATGTTTGAGCGCCTCTCGTACGCGATATCCGTCCATCTCGATTTCGGGGCTCCAGATGAGCACTCGCGCAACTTCGTGTTCCCGTGCAATACGGAGCCCCTCGTTAAGGGGGGTCGAGTATCCCCAAGCCGTACATGCGACGAGAACGATACGTCCGAGGGAAACTTCTTTCGGAAATGCATCATTGAGTGCGGAGACGGTGGGGAATTCGCCGTTTTTGTCATTCCGCTCAGCGAGAGAATTTCCGGGAGCGCCGTTCACGAGAACGATGATGCGCTCGAGAATCTCATCGCGGAGCAGTTGTTTGATGGGGTGCGCAACGCGACGGGAAAAGGATTCGCCGTCGAATTCCTTTCCGTCTTTTCCGCCCGTTCCCGCCTGGAAACTCCGGGTAATGACTGTTATCCCTTTCATAACCTCTCCTCATATATGATTTTCAAGTTTCGGAATGAACGTCTAACAGTGACATTAAAAAATAGAAATGTCAAGCATCAAGAAAAACGATAAAAGCAAGAACATCGCATTCGGTAAGACCATGCTCAAGAACATCGCATTCGGTGAAGTCGTACTTCCGTGAGGAAGTCCGACTTCGAGAATTTACCGAATGCGATGTTCTCCTTAAAAAAAGAAAACCACCGAGCGGTATTGCTCGGTGGTTTTTCGCTGGCCTTTCACTACATCTTGTTATGTTCCGTGTCGTAGTTCCGCCACGCTTCGGAGATGGAAGGTTCGAGCGCGTCAAGTGCTGCAAGCACCTTGTCGCGCAGGACGCTTGTCTCTATCTCTTCGACGTTCTGGGCGGCATCCATCGCCGCCTGGGACGCCTGCATCACGATGGCGTCAATGCGCTCCGCTGCGACACCCGCTTCCGTCGCTGCCTGCCGTATCGAACTCTTTATCTTCTCGGCCTCAAACGGTTCCTTCGAACCGTTACGCTTTATAACGTTCGTTGCCATATAATGGGTTGGTTAACGATTATCGCCCTTTGATGAGGTATGGGTCCATTATACCACGTAGATGGACAGATAGCGAGTGTGGCACATGATATGTGATATGTTTCCGAAACACATCAAAATTGGGGGAAAGCATGAATTTGGCATTCCGGGAACAGTGAAGTAGAATGGGCAATGAAGCATATTGCCGGGTCGGCTAATTTACATCGGCCAAACGGAGGATTTGAAAGTGCGACTGGAAAAACATAATAAAGGGCAAGTAAAGTCGACTAGAAGCAGAGCACCGTTGACGCTTATACAGAAAGAAGCGTTTAATACAAGAAGTGAAGCGAGGAAGCGAGAGAATTACCTCAAGAAACTAAAAGGAGGTAATGAGTTCAAGAAAATAATTTCGAGCTAATCATTGCCGGATCGTCTAATGGTAGGACACATGCCTCTGGAGCATGGTATCGGGGTTCGAATCCCTGTCCGGCAGCATAATACAAAGAAGCCCCTCTTGAGGGGC
>CAYYYM010000017.1:0-14239 GCA_964476325.1 uncultured Candidatus Saccharibacteria bacterium
GGACGAGCGGGCACGGTTCGAGCGGAGCGAGGGAGCGAGGCCGAGCATGAACGCGCCCCACACGCTGGGTGGGGCGACGTGTTCTGCGGAATGAGATAGTCAGTCGGAGATAGATATTACTCAATCGTGATACCCATGTTTTTTGCCGTGCCTTCGATGATTTTCATCGCGGCGTCGATGTCGCGGGCGTTCAGGTCGTTGAACTTCCGCTCCGCGATGGCGCGGATATCGGCGCGCGTCACGGTACCGGCGCGCTTCGTCGCCGCGTTGGGAGAACCCTTCTCGATGCCGGCGGCTTTCTTCAGAAGATACGAAGCCGGCGGCGACTTGAGCACGAAATCAAAGCTCCGGTCTTCATAGACGGTTATCTCGACCGGCACGACGTCGCCGCCGAGCTCCTTCGTAGCTTCGTTAAACTTGCTGCAGAAATCGCCGATGTTGACCCCGTGCTGACCGAGCGCGGGACCGACCGGCGGCGCCGGATTGGCGGCTCCTGCCTGAATCTGAAGTTTTAATACCGTTTTTACTTTCCCAGCCATGTCAAAACTATAGTTAAATCTTTTCCACTTGCAACATATCGAGCTCGACTGTCGTGTCGCGCCCGAAGATGGGTACCGCAACCTTCACCCGTCCCCGCGCCTCGTCGATGCTCGAAACCTTGCCGTCATAATCCTTGAAGGGACCGTCCACGATGCGCACCGGCTCGTCCACCTTCAAATCTATCTTATGCGTCGGTTCGCGGTCCTCCATCCGCATCATAATGTCGTCCACCTCCCCGCGCGACAAGGGCGTCGGGTGCGTGGGGTCCGCTCCGACGAAACCGGTCACCCGCGGCGTGTTCCGCACGACGTACCACGAGTCCTGGTCGAGGAGCATATCGACAAGCACGTAGCCGGGGTAGATTTTCTCCTCCACCACCTTGCGCTTGCCGCTCCGAATTTTCGCCTTCACTTCCTTCGGAACGATGACGTTGAAAATCTTGTCCCCCATGTCGAGCGACTCCACGCGCTGGGTGAGGTACCGGGCAACGGCGTCCTCGTAGCCGACATACGTATGCACGGCATACCAATGCCGTTCTTTCTGTTCTTCCTCTCCCGCGTCAAGAATGGTGCTTTTGTTCGTCATACGTTTCCGTTATCCCCCGATAATCTGTCCCAAGAGCCGCGTGAATACGAAGTCAAGAAAGCCGAGGAAAAACGCGATGCCGACGGAAAACGCGATAATAAAGAGCGTATATCGGACTGTTTCCTGCCGCGAGGGCCAGCTGACCCGCTTGAGTTCCGCATATGCTTCCTTGATGAAGCGCCGTATCTTTCCCATATCCAGTAAAACTACATCGATGGGATAATCCCTCGAGTAGTATCGACGGTTTTTGACCTTATGTATCGCAGATGCTTCATACGCTGCACGGTGGTTATTTCTTGAAATATCGATGTAGTTTTACCGGGCATAGCTTTCACACGTTACCCCGTAAGCCGCTAGACGTCAAGATTCTGCACCGATTTCGCGTGCGCTTGGATAAAGCGCTTGCGCGGCTCCACGTCGCCCCCCATCAGGGTGTCGAAGAGCGCATCCGCCGCCTCGGCATCCTCCACCGTCACCCGCTTCATGAGGCGGTGCACCGGGTCCATCGTCGTCTCCCACAACTGGTCCGGATTCATCTCGCCGAGCCCTTTGTATCGCTGGATGTTCAGCCCCTCGCCGAGCTGCTCCGCGAGCTTCGTCCGCTCGCTTTCCGTATACGCATACGCAACCTGCTTGCCTTTCTGGATGCGGTACAGCGGCGGTTGGGCGATGTAGAGGTAGCCACCCTCGATGACCTGCGGGAAATATCGGAAGAAGAGCGTGAGGAGGAGCGTCCTGATGTGCGCCCCGTCCGTATTATGAAGCAGAAGACCACCGCTACCGCCCACAAAGTTCTCATCGACACGCACGGCAATGTCATACACGAACCGATGCTCCGGCTTGATTTCCCGAATCGACCTGATGGGAAGAAGTATCCCCTCCCCCTGCCGCTGTTTTTTGTACGACGACCGAACGGCGTTGCCCGCATCCGCTGCGCCTTTCAGGTACGCCTTGAGGTGCGAAGCGTGCTTATGAAACTCCCACACGGGCTTCAGGCAATGAAGCTGGCTCACGCCGGAAACATTGATAACGTAACCCAAGCGCTTGCTTGATATCATGACGCCGTCTTTGCGGGGATGATCCTTCGAAAAACGACTGGTAACAGAGGGAAATATGCCGAGCTGGCGCAGGAGCAACACAACATCCTCCGAAAGTTTTTCCGACACGGTCGTGAAGCTCAACCGCACCGTATCTTTACTACCGAAACGCTTGACAATGACCGAGCCGTCGCTCTCAAGGTAGCCGCGGAGAAACGCCTCCTGCACGCGACGCGTGGCGCTCAATACGTGCGGCGGAACGAATTTTTCATACGATTTCTTATTGAGCAAGCCGAGCTCCCCCAAGAGCAACCTGTATTCGTACGAGTAAAAGGTGACTTGCACGGAGCCGTCATTTCGTTCATCAAGAAATGCATTTACTCCCAATGTTGCCCGAATCGCCTTCAATAATCTTTTCGCATACACTTTTTTATCTTCGCCGATAGACAATAGGAAACGGTTGCGGTTCTTCCCCTCCGGGCTGAAACAGCCGTCCCCCACATACCACCCCAGCAGGTACGCAAACGATTCATCGAGCGGAAACACGGTCTTCAGGTTTTTGTGCTGATGTTTCAGATAATAAGAGTTGGGGTGAGAAATCTCCGCGGGTGCCGAAGCGAGCGGAACGTACAAAGAAGCTTGTTCGGCGACGCGCACCACAGAGCTGCCGAGGCGTGAAACATACTGCTTGAACAACTCGAAGCGCGGCATAACGTTGTCGATTTTCGTCTCCCACTGCTGGACTACCGTCTTATACACACCGACCAAGTCCGCCATGACGAACCGCGAAACCCCTGCCCGCTCCCGCTGCTTTTGCAAGGTTCTCCACGCGGTACGGGGAAGGTCGACCCGCGCATCGTGCGGAATGGTCTCAAGAGAACCGGCCTTCATCTTGACATACACGCGCTTTGCCTCATCTGATTCGCGGACTGCGCGGCGGATGTCGATAGTAACATCAGCATCGGCGCGCGGCATGGACTCCGGCGCCACAAGCAAATCCCCTCGCCGCAGCTCCGAAGCGGGAACAGTGATAAATTCGCCATCCCGGCAGATGAATACGCTGTGACAGGCTGTTGCCTTCACACGGTATCCATAGCGGGTTGTGATTTCATAGAGTTTGCTCCGCAGCGGGTGGCGTATCGTCTTTTCGATATCGCGAAGGGAAAATGTTTTGCTCTCAAGGTCGCAAGCAGAAATTTGGTACCGTTCGGTATCGTCGCACTCGCGTTCCACAAAGTCCCCAATCTTCACACTGCGCAGAAGACCCGTTTTTTTATCAAATACCACGAGAGGAGTATCGTACGTGACGCTATCCGCGTCGGTCATGATGACGATTTTGTGATACCGCAGTTTGGAAATGTCGAAATTCTCGGCAATCGCGGTACCGAGCGCGATGATGAGCGATTTGATTTCGTTATTCTTGAGCATCCGGTCAACGCGCGACTTCTCGATGTTCAAGATTTTCCCCCGCAGGGGGAGGATCGCCTGCGTCCGCCGGTCTCGCCCACTTTTTGCACTTCCTCCGGCGCTGTCGCCTTCCACGATGAAAAGTTCCGATTCCTCCGGCTTGCGCGAGACGCAGTCGGCGAGCTTCCCCGGCAGGGACAGTCCTTCGAGCGCCCCCTTGCGGAGCACGGTCTCCTTCGCCGCCTTCGCCGCCTTGCGCGCCTTGGCGGCGAGGAGGTTCTTCTCCACGATGCGCTTCGCGTCCTGCGCATGCGCTTCCAGGAAATCCATGAGCGATTCGTTCACGACCGCTTCGACGGCCCGCCGCGCCTCGGGACTCCCGAGCCGCGCCTTCGTCTGTCCCTCAAACTGCGGTTCCCTGAGCTTCACCGACACCGCCGCGACGAGACCCTCGCGCACGTCGTCGCCGCTCAAATTCTCGTCTTTTTCCTTGATGAACCCCGCGTTCCGCGCATAGTCGTTCAGGGTCCGCGTGAGTGCAGAGCGGAAACCGGTGAGGTGCATGCCGCCGTCGGGCGTGTGGATGTTGTTCGCGAACGCCACCTCCTCGCTCTCGACGTCGTCCGTGTACGTGAACGCTACCTCGACTTCGACGCCCGTCTCCTGGTGCTCCTCATGGACGTAGAAGGGGGCGTCCTGCAGCTTCGCAACGTCCCCGACGAGGTAGTCGAGGTATGATGCGAGCCCGCCCTCGAAGTAGAAACCGTACGAGGAGGCCTCCTCTCCCCGCTCGTCGCGCACCTCGATGTGCACGCCCTTCGTGAGGTACGCCTGCTGGCGCAGGTGGTTCACGATTCGCTTATAGTCGAAATCAATCGACGAGAAGATGGTCTGGTCGGGCGTGAACGTCACGGCGGTGCCGGTGTGGCTGCACGTTCCCGCCTTCTTCACGGGCGCGACGGGAACGCCCCGCCGGTATTCCTGCACGTACCGATGGCCGTCCCGGCACACCTCGGCGCGCAGCTCCGTCGACAGGGCGTTGACGACCGACACACCGACACCATGGAGCCCGCCGGCGACTTTGTACGACTCGCCGCCGAATTTCCCGCCGGCGTGCAACGTCGTCATGACGGTCTCCAGGGCGGACTTGCCGCTCTGCTTGTGCTTCTCGACGGGGATGCCGCGCCCGTCGTCGGTCACGCGCACCCAAGTTTGAGGGAGGAGCGTGACGGTAATCTGTTTCGCATAGCCCCCCATCGCCTCGTCAATGCCGTTATCAATAACCTCCCACACGAGGTGGTGCAGGCCGTCCGTCCCGGTCGTGCCGATGTACATACCGGGGCGCTTCCGCACCGGCTCCAGGCCTTCCAGTATGTATATGTCCTCGGCGGTATAGCGCCCGCCTGAAGTTTTCTTTGGCGTCTCCTTCATACAAATCAACGCGGCACCCCGCTCCGCCGGCAGGCGAACGGGGGTGCGCCTACTACATATTATACCGCAAAACCGCCGCACTTTCCAGTGCGAGATAGTGACGTTTCGTCGCTTCCCCTCTTAGAACTTCTGTTCTAGGAGGGGTTCTTCATTTTTGAATCCCTTTTCACAACTCTCACTAGAGCGGCGAGATAATTGGCGTCAAGGGTCCGACCGTGGTGCACGTAATCGCTCGCTGTTTCATGCAATTCTGAAGCTGCAAATCTGCGCCAGTCCACCATATCCTGCGGCTTCCCAATCCCCACAACCACCTCCGTACCGAAATATTCCCTCCCGAGACAGCCTTCCGGAACAAATGAGCTCACTACCAACTCTTCTAAAAACAGTCCAATAGGCATCCCATCAGACACATCACGAAGCACCTCCTCGTTTCTCTCTGCAACCTCCCGAATGTACGACAGTAGATCACTATTCCTCCGAAGCGCGAGATGGAAAAACTCGTGCACAAGGATACCGACGGGGAACGTACTGGCTGGAACACGAAAACCAAGGGGTATCTCGACTACCACAAAAGTTCGCTCGGGGGACCATGAAAACCACGCATCGAGTTCTGTATCGTCGTGTGAAAAATCGGCAACGAGATAAACTGGCACCGCCGAGACATCAAAGTTACGCACTCCACATATCTTTTCCACATGAGGAAAAACGTCCGCAAATAAGCGCTCGTGATTCCTGAAATACCGCTCCCACTCAGACAATTTCTTGAGCGCACTGTCCCAATAAGAAGAGAAAAACGGCTCTGCGGTACGAAGGAAATCCTCAAAATTTTTTGTCTCGTCTATTCCAATACGGCCCTTGATTTGCTCTTGTACCTCATCATCCTGCCCGTAAACGAGAGTATCAATATCTTCCTCTGAGAAAAGTTTTCTAAAACTATAACCGCCGCGAGGCAGGTTCTTGCTATCAGCGTGTCGAAGGAAAGATAAGAAGTTGGATAGTCGAGGAATAGAGAGCGACAAAGACATAGTTGGAGATGTTGCTCAGATTATACCAAAACTTGACCCCGATGTCTCTATGTGACATAATGAACGTAGCGCTCTGCATCAAAAAATCAACACGGAGGTCCAAGAATGAATACTCAGATTTCCCAGGAACAGACAAGGTCCCTGAAAAACCGCAAGACGTTAGAGTTGATAAAGGTCACTTCAACCAACGGCGCGGTGAGTGCGTGTAACCCCGAAGGAGGCCCTACGTGCAGGCCAGAGGGAGGTCCCTGTAGCCCCGGCTGCGACCCACAGGTTTGTGGTCCCTACATCGACTAACAAGGCGCGGCCTGTCCCAATATTTTAGGACAGGCCATTTTACTTCCTAAAGCTCTTCACGATCTTCCATTCGAAATCGAAGATAGTACCCTTTCTTTCTTCCAAGAACGTCCTCCACGCTGGCAGAATACGCTTCTCTAGGCCCACAAGACCGAGACGCTGATGCCCAATGTCTTTACTATTTTCCTTAAAGTATCTCCCTCTCCCATTCAATCTAATCCTCAGCTCATTATCGCAAGCAAGCTCAATAATAGCGTGCATTATTGCCTCATCTTTTTCTCTACCCCTTATCATAAGGTGTAATAATTCGTGGCACAGGTAAACGATGGTGTAGTTCCGCCACTCTTCCTCATGCCCCCAACAAATAGATTTCAAGGACGGCAGGCTAACACCGTTTTTCATCTTTGGATGCGTGATATACACCGTGACACCCATGTCCGGCATGCTCAAGCCTGTAATTTCCTGCAATTCATCAAGCGCTATTTCCGAGTTTTTCTCCCATCGACGTTTGGTAAGTATAAGATAGTTCTCGGTCTCTGCCACCAACCTTCTGAAAGCTCTCGATTTCATACCCTCAGAAATAAGGCCCCTTGTTTGCGTCTTCACATCGGAAAGATACCGTTCTGTATTCCCCAAATTCAAAAACCTTAATTCGGGAATGCCGCCACGCAGGAACACATCACTCGCTACCGGGTACTTCCTTAATATCCTTCTCCGAAAACTCCCCCACTCCCTAAATGGTACGGGTTGCCGAGTGTTTAATGCATGCATGAGAAGGTATCTCTCGTCGATCCTAAAATCAAAGCTCATAGTAAAGTTATATGGGAACTATATACTTAATTACCCAAGCTGGAACATCCTTATTATTCTAACAAATCTACTAGTTGGTATCACAAAATACATAATTCCCTTCCCTATATCTTGACACCCAACCAGGGTATTGTCTTAAATAATGCACAGAATATTACTTGACATAGGGAGGTCTAAGGTGAAAACCAACAGATTCGTCTTAGGGAGATCATGTTTCCTTGTAAAAGGGGTAAAACGTGGTGCTATATACAATCTTGATTCCGGCGATGTATATTCAATCGACGAGAGTGCAATGAATATCATTGCTGCCTGCGAAAATGGCGCGCTGGTATCTGAAATCATTGCGGAAAACCAATCCATCGACCGGAAAGAAATCGTTGGATACTTCCACGCACTGGAAAAACAGGGGCTCGGATATTTTGCCGAGGTAGATGAGAATATCGGCAAAATCACACTCAACGAACCACGCCCCTTAGAATTCATATGGTTGGAACTGACTACCCGATGTAACCTTCAGTGCGAGCACTGCTACATTGGAGAAAACTCAACACAGCAACGCGCGGAAGTAATGTCCTCGGAGGACTGGATACGAGTACTTCTCGAGAGCTACAAAATCGGGTGTAGAAATGTTCAGTTCATCGGAGGCGAACCCCTTCTCCATGAAAATTTGAAGGAACTGGTCCTAGAAGCAAGAAACACCGGCTATGAGTTCATAGAAATCTTCACGAACGGCACCTTAATGACCCAAAAAGATTGGAAAGAATTTCTCCTGAAGAATGGGGTTCAGGTAGCCGTCTCGGTATACGGACCAAGCGCCGAAATTCATGATAGCATTACTCACCGGCCAGGAAGTTTCAATCGGACCATGCAAACCATCGAATTCCTTTCTCGGTACAAAATCCCCCTTAGAGTCGCGATGATTGTAATGAGAAAAAATCAGGACTTTATAGAAAGTACTCGAAATTTTCTCGAAAGGAACTTTGGTATCAAGAACTTCAAATACGACCTAGTCCGCCCCGCAGGAAAAGGATGTGGCACAGAACAGGTCTCGGATAAACTTCTGGAAAGGCACCAAATGTATAATCCAAGCTTCCCCCATTGCTCCCGAAGTACATTCGAACGGGCGAAAGCTGGTCATCAATGCTTCTCAAGAGAAGTTTGCGTTACAGCCACGGGAGACGTTTTCCCTTGCATCATGGAACGGGACATTGTCCTTGGAAACATCCTGAATCAAAGTGTGGAGAATATACTAGGCAACGAGCCGGCACTCGAAATCCGGCGGCTTAATAAGGATGCGATAAAGACTTGTAAAGATTGCGAATATCGCTACGCATGCTTCGACTGTCGACCTAAAGCATCCGGAAATTCTCCAGATAAGGATCTTTACGCAAAACCGGCAGAATGCCATTATGATCCATACGAGGGTGTATGGAATAACAAATAACATCTGTCACGGTGAACCCTGCTGCGAAGCAGGGTTTTTACTTACGCTACCGTCTACGTGACCCCGATAGTGTTCCGCCCTCCGAGAGGAGTGGCGTCAGCCACCGTGGGGCGGCTTAACATTATCGGGGTTGACCGGCTCCCCCAGACATGCCACAATGAAGCCGATATGCCCAGTAAAACTACACCGATATCCAAAGGATGGGCACGACACAACTAACTATATGATACCTACACGATACGCAAGGTCAGAGCATAATGTCGCTACCCGCAGGTTTATCCCGTCGGCGTAGTTTTACTGGGTATGAAAGACATTCACCCGAAATATTACGATAAGGCAAAGATAACGTGCGCCTGCGGTAACGTCATCACGGTCGGCGCCACAAAGGAAAAGATGGAAGTGGAGGTATGCAGCTCCTGCCACCCCTTCTATACCGGCAAGAAGCAACTCATCGATACCGCGGGGCGGGCCGAGAAGTTTAAGGCGCGCCAGACGAAAGCGAAGAGCAGGGCGGCGGCCGCAAAGCCGAAGAAGCCGAGGGCAAAGAAAACGAATTGATATGTCCATCACGCTCACGGCACAGAAGCGCGACATCCTCGGGAAACGGGTGAAACGGTTGCGGAAAGAGGGACTCGTTCCCGCCGAGCTTTTCGGTCCCGAGACGGAAAATCGGCACCTCTCCATATCGGAGAAGGAATTCAACCGCGTCTTCAGGGAAGCGGGCACGAACACCATCGTCGACGTGGTGCTCGAGGGAGAAAAGGAACCGGTCTCCGTTTTCATCTACGATGCGCAGCTCGATGCGCTCTCGAAGCGCCCCCTCCACGTCGACCTCTATCACGTCAGCAAGACGGTGAAGACGCACGCCCTGGTACCCGTCGTCTTCCGCGGAGAGGCACCGGCGGAGAAAAAGGACTGCATCATCGTGCACGTGACGGGCGAGCTCCATGTGGAGGCCTTCCCGCAGGACATGCCGCACGAGTTCAGCGTCGACGTATCGTCTCTGGAAAACGAAGGCGACACCGTCACGCTCAAGGACTTGGACATCCCGGCAAACGTCGAGGTTGAAGCCGAGCCCGACCTTGTTATCGCCATCGCCGAAGCGAAACGCGCGGAAGAAGTTGAAACTCCCGCGGTCGCGGCGGAAGAAATGCTCTCGAAGGAAGATGTGAAAGAAACTTCCGAAGAAGCGGCGAAGGAAAAGGAGAAGAAATAACATTGTTAGATTCCCGAAACCAATCAAGCTTGATTGGTTTCGGGAATCTAACACGGGAATCTAACAGGCGGCTATGGAAAAAAGCATCAATAAGATAGTGCTGGAAATCCGGGCCGGCACGGGAGGCGAGGAAGCCGCGCTCTTCGCAGCCGACCTCGTCCGTATGTACGAGAAGTACGCCCTCTCGCAAAACTGGCAGTTCACCGTAACAGACTCCTCACAGAGCGACGAGGGAGGGTATAAAACGTTCGCCGCGGAAATCAAAGGCAGGGGCGTCTATGACGCCCTCCGCTCCGAGTCCGGCGTCCACCGCGTCCAGCGCATCCCCAAGACGGAAAGTGGCGGCAGGATTCACACGTCGACCGCCTCAGTCGTCGTCATCCCCCTTGTCCCCCAGGAGGAGGTCCGGCTCAATCCATCCGACCTGGAAATATCGTTCGCCCGGTCCTCGGGACCCGGCGGCCAGAACGCGAACAAGGTGGAAACGTCCGTCCGCATCGTGCACAAGCCGACGGGGCTCACCGTCACGTCACAGGCGGAACGTTCGCAGGCACGGAACCGCGAACGGGCGGAAAACATGCTCCGCGCGAAGCTCTACGAGATGCAGCAGGAAGAACAGCAAGCAGAACTGAGCTCAACCCGCAAGGAACAAATCGGCGGGAGCGAGCGCGCCGAGAAAATCCGCACGTATAACTTCCCCCAGAACCGCGTCACGGACCACCGGCTCGGCAAGAAATGGCAGCAGCTGGACAAGATTATGAACGGACAGCTCGACCCCATCGTCCGCGCATTTTCTCAAAGAGCGTAAGCGATTCAGTTCCCGTTCTCCTCCAGGACGGCGATATCGCTTTCGAACTTCTCGGCCTGCTCCACGACGGCATCGCCGTACCAGAAGCGGTACGTCCACCAGCTCGAGCCGGCGTAGTACTTCGCCGCCGCGCACCGCTCGCGCAGCGTCTGCTCCGGCAGGAGGTAACTGTACTGAGTCCCGTAGTTCACACAGCTTGACGAATTGTACAGGTCTTTGATGAAAAGCGCCGTCGCGGCGAAGGCGTCCGCGTTCGTCCATGGATTGGACGGCTTATTGCCGGTCACCGCGCCGATTTCGTCCTCTTCGGGACGGTATACCCACTGCCCGGAGCTCCCGTCATACCCGCCGTAGAGCGCCCATGTGGAGGGAATGAACTGGGCAGGTCCCATGGCGCCGCCGTAGGAACCGTGCGCGTTCGGGCAGGACACCTTCGCAACCTCGGAGTTCGGGTCGATGCCGAGCGTGGAGAGGATGGCGCGGAAAACGGGGATATCGCGCGTCGGGTGCATCGCATTTTCATACATACACTGGCCGACGTTCTTCCCGAGGAGCGACTCCCGGTCGAGGATGGCGAGGATAAACGCGGGACGGATGCCTGTCGCGCCGGAGGCGAGTTTCGCGAGCTGGTACGCGTCTTCAAACGTCAGTTCCCCGCCGCCGATGAGGCGGAAAATCCGGCTCCGTATCTCCGCCGCCGTCGCCTTTGTCGCGGCAAGCAGCTCCTGATATTTCGACTCCTGTCCCTTCGTCGCCGTGAGGAGCTCGTCCTTGGAACTCTTGGTTGAGGCAAACGCCGTCTTGCGGTTCTCCTGAATCGCCTTCAGGTTCTCGACGTCGGCGCGCTCCGCGTTCAGCTCGTCCTTCTGCGCGATAAGCTCCTGCCGCAGCTTCGTAATCTCCGCGAGCGACTGCTGGATATTGTCCTGCAGGAAAAGAATATTGTTGATGCTCCCGAAAAAGTCGGAGAGCTTCTTGTTCTGAAGCAGGATGGAGAGGATGTTCGCCTGGTCGGTTTCGTAGAGCTGCCGGACGGCGGCGGCAAGCGCCACCTTGCGCTGCGCGATGCTGTTTTGCGTCTGATTGATGGAAAGTTGAGTTTCGTAAATCTCGTCGTCAACCTTCCGGAGGGACAGCTGCACCGCCTGAATCTGCAGGTTGATTTGGTAAATCTGCGCGTTGATTTGCGATATCTCGTTTTGCAAACTTTTTCCCTCGGCCCGGTACTTGTCGATGAGCTGCTGCTGCTCGGCCATCTGCTCCTCGAGCTCAAGGAGCTGCTGCTCGAGCCGCTGGCGCTCTTCGGCGACGGTCACCGGCGCCGCGGCATCCGCCGCCGCAACCGCATCGGTGCTCGTCGCGGCATCCTGCGCAAAGGCGGGAACGATAGCGAAAAAACCGCTCGTAACGAGTGTGGAAACAAGGAGGAACGCCGCCAGATTGTGAATCAATTTTCCGTCCATCCGAAGAGTGTCAGTTTCTCTGCGACGAGCGCCTCCATCGCCTCAACCACGCTTCCCATGATTCTATACGGCGCGAGCTCGTCTTTGTTTTCCCCGAGCGCCCGCTCAAGGGCGTTCCGCCACGCGAGCCGCAACTCACTACTCACGTGCACCACGCTTATCCCCGCCGCAACCGCCGCGCGCATATCCTCATCCGATATGCCGCTCCCGCCGTGGAGCACGAGGGGGACGCTCACTGCTTCCCTGATGGCTCTGATGCGCTCGATGGAGAGCGCGGGGTTCTGCGCGTTGCGCATGATGCCGTGTATATTCCCGACGGCCGGCGCGAGCGCATCAACACCCGTCTCTTCGACGAAGCGGCGCGCGTCATCCGGCGTCGGCATGTCTTCTTCCCTGATGATTGCCCCCTCCGGCACCGCGTCAAGCACCGCGGAGGACGTGCCGATGTACCCCAGCTCCCCTTCGACGATGATGTCCGGCTTGATGCGCCGCGCGACCGCCGTCGCTTCTCTCGTGAGGCGGATGTTTTCCTCAAGCGGATTCCCTGCCGCGTCGAAAATAACCATATCGTACCCGGCTTCCGCCGCGGCGCGCACGCCCGCAAGCTCCCGTGTATGGTCGGCGTTCAGATATAAACCGTAGCTCCGCACGAGGGCGACTGCCTGCGGCAAGCCGAGATATTCTCGCTCGCCTTCCGACGTCCCGATGACGACGGGGGCGCCTCGGCGCGCCGCAACCGCCGCGACGGCTTTGAGCATCTCAAAATTAGCGACATTGAAATGCCCCACCGCCTGGTGTGCGCGTTCCGCGAGTCGTATGCGGTCCAACAAGCCCATGTCCTAAGTGTACAGGGGAACGAAGCGATGTACCAGCACACCCTGTCTTCTCACACCAAGCAGACGGGAGCAGCAGACGGGAGCTAAGCTCCCCTATGGGAGCTTAGCTCCCGTCTTTTACTCGCCTTGACATCTACAGTATGTCCACTGTGTAGCAATCCCCCCACAAGAGGCACCATTGGGCGCCATCGGTATATCGCAAGTTATTAAGGAGGCCTCAAAACAAAAAGCGTTAAGTTTCATGCGATTATTCGTACCGCTAGAATCCGTCCCCACAGAGACGCATTTCCACCATGATTTTTCTTGGGATGCACAATAGTTATTGCATGACGCCCCCGTCGCTGAATTGAGTATCACGTCATAGCACATATTCAAAGTGACACCGGAAGGATAATGTGACCGAAATGCATCCCATTCAGCTTGAGTTTTTGTGGGCACAAACAGGGTTTGTCCAGAGGTTAACGCAGCTTTGCAGGGATTAAAGCAGTCGACCGTTTTTGCAGAAGATCCGATTTGGTAACCCTCACTGCAGGAGTCAGCGGCATAGAGGACAGGCACGTTAAGGATTAAGACCACCGCCGATAGCGAAAAAAGAACAAGCTTCGAAAAAAGTTTAATCATTTTCATTGTTTTAACCTCCATCATACTAAAGTGACTAGCTGTTATTAAAGAATTAATAAAGCGCAATCACGTATTACTTCCCCTCCAGTTTCTCCAGTCTTTTTCTTAAATCCGTAATTTGTGCTTGCTGCTCCTTGATTCCCTCCACCAGTACTCCCACCAGGTGTCCGTACTCGATGGATTTCATTCCCGTACTGCTGTCTGTCTTGACAACTTCAGGGAATACGTTCTCTACATCTTGGGCGACCAGACCGATATCTTCTGACCCATCCTGTTTCCATGTGTAAGAAACGCCTTCTAGTTTCGAGATCTTCTCGATAGGATTCTCTATCTGACGAATGTTGTCCTTCAGGCGTCGGTCGGAGGAATAGTAGAAGGCAGTCGCTTTAATGTTGCCATTCACTTCCAACTTCTCACTCGGGCTCGTCGTCCCGATGCCGACGTTGCCCGTTGAGAAATTACCCTGTATGAGGGGGGTGCTGTTGGCGTTCGCCTGCTTCACGATGAACTGGTTGTCCGTCGCATTATCCTTCCCCGCCTGATAGCCGATGGCGACGACATTATGCCCGGAGTTGTTATGACCTGCAGCATTTCCAATGGCTATGAGGTGTTGTCCCGAGTTTGACCTGCCCGCCGTGATACCGATTACTATTTCATCGTCGCCTGTATTACTCTCGCCGGCGTACCAGCCGAGAGCGGTTTGGTAGCTTCCTGAATTG
>CAYYYM010000018.1:0-4304 GCA_964476325.1 uncultured Candidatus Saccharibacteria bacterium
ATAAGAGTAGATTATAAAGGCCGATAGATAAATCGACTTTTTCAAAAACATGACCAAAAGAATCCTACTAATCGCATTACCGCTAGTTGCAATCGCGGGCGTAGCTACTGCGGCAGCATTGTTTCTTTTTCCGTACCAACCGAGTCAGCCGCCGAAGGCGGATGATACCGGCTCGACAAAACAAGGCATGCAAGACGTTGCCAACGCGAATAATGATTTTGCTCTCGAGTTATATGCTCAACTGAATAAATCCGAAGAGGGAAACATTTTCTATTCCCCGTATAGCATCTCTGCCGCTTTGGCAATGACCTATGAAGGAGCAAAAGGACAGACGGCAGATGAAATGAAATCCGTTTTTCATTTCCCCGGGAGCGACATTCTGAGACCGAATTTTGCCGCGATCCACAACGACATCAATGAAGGCGCCGAAGAGTACGAATTGAAGACGGGGAACGCCTTGTGGGTCCAGCAGGATTTTCCGCTACTTTCCGATTATACGAACAGAGTTGAAGAATACTATGGCGGGAAAGCGGCGAATTTGGATTTCGTCGGGGAGACCGAGAAATCGAGGCAGACCATAAACAGTTTTATCAGCGAACAGACGAACAATAAGATTAAGGACTTGATTCCTTCTGGTTTTCTCAACGATATGACGCGGCTCGTGCTGACGAACGCGATTTATTTCAAGGGAACCTGGCAGTGGGAATTCGACGCCTCAGAGACCCGCGATGAGGATTTCAAAATAACGCCGGATAATGTCGTGAAAGTACCGATGATGAACATGGACCCGAAGAAAGCGAGCTTCAATTATGCCGATACGGAAGACGCGCAAATTTTGGAGCTGCCATATAAGGGCGATAAAATCTCGATGGTGGTGATATTGCCGACCGAAGACCTCGCCTCGATAGAATCTTCTTTGACAGCAGAAAAATTGAACGAGTATAAATCCAAAATGGAGGAAACGAAATTGGACTCGGTATCTCTTCCGAAATTCGAGCTCGATACCAAGTATTTCATGAAAGATACATTGAGCGCATTGGGAATGCCAACCGCTTTCTTGGAGAGTGCCGATTTTTCCGGGATGACCGGGAAAAAGAATTTATACATCGGGTTTGTTATCCACCAGGCATACGTCAAAGTTGACGAGGAAGGAACGGAAGCGGCCGGCGCAACCGCAGTTGGTATGCAGCTGACCGCCGCGATGCCGAGGAATGTTTTCAGGGCGGATCATCCGTTCATATTCTTGATTCAGGAAAAAGATACTGGCAATATCCTATTTCTCGGCAGGGTAGTCAATCCCGCGAGTTAAGTGCGCAGCGTGTTTGGCGGGCTTTTAGCGGCATTTGCTTGTTCATACCCCCGAATTACGCTATCGTAGAAGGGTCGGAGCGGGCCCATAGCTCAGTTGGCTAGAGTGCTTGCATGGCATGCAAGAGGTCGCGGGTTCGAATCCCGCTGGGTCCACAACTAAAAGAGTCCCGCCAAGGCGGGACTCTTTTAGTTGTACTCGGGATTCGAACGGGGGATGGGTCGGAAGGGGAGCAACCGCGCCCCTTCCGTGTCGGAAGTCCCCGAAACCGAGGGTTTCGGGAAGGCGCACAGCGCCGCGTTCAATCCCGCTGGGTCCACACGCAAAAAGAACTGGAGCCATTTGTGCCTTCAGTTCTTTTTGTTATGCTGAATCAGGGTGGGACTCGAACAGGGAAGAGGTCGGGGAAACGGGAGTTTCCCCGTGGCAGAGGAGGTTCAAGGGGGGAATTCCGCCGCGCCGCGTCCATGGGTGGGACACTTTTGCGAGACAATATGCGGATCTCTACCAAAATCTTATTGATGGGTATAAACCGCGCAGATTCTGGCCTTGGTCAGAATTGACAAGAACGCTCGCTAGTCAAATCGGCATTCCGGTCGAAGGTAAAGCAAATCGAAATGGATAAAGAAACACTGGAAAAAATTTTAGTATCATTTAGACTCGAAGCGTCGATTCTCGTCTCACCGCTTAGAGAGTCAGCTGACAACGCCGTTTTTGTCGTCGGTCATGAGAAGAATAAACGGATACTCCGCATCAGCAAGCGCCTCCCTGTCGAGGATGTCTCGTTCGAATGTGAGGCGGTCAATTATCTTGCCCGCAATGGGGTGCCGGTGCCGCTTTTCCTCCCCGCCTCGTCAGGGGAGTGTTATGCCTAATGTTATCATAATGTCGATTTCTTTCTAATACCAATGCAGTTCCAATCCGACGATAAAATCGAGCGCACAGGTAATGGTGCGTATCACCAATCCGCAGGAGGGTTCGTATTTTATGAAGAACCAGCGTCCCACCGTCTTTATGTGGCCCTTATTCGCCCAGAGAGCGAGACTCGTTTCTTCATACCGAAGGGTCACATTAAAGCGGTGGGTGAAACACCTGAACAGGCAGCCGTCCGAGAGGTGCGCGAAGAGCTCTCTCTCAAGGCGCAACCGGACGTGATAGCTGGAATAGGCGTTGATAAATACTCTTTCACGCTCGACGACAGCGGTACAGTCCATTACAAGGAAGTTTTCCTCTTCGTATTTAACCTTAAAGATAAAGCAGCTATTAAACCGCTTCGCGCCGAAAACATAGTTGAGGCGGCTTGGCTCGAATTCTACGAAGCGGCCGGTAAAATCGCTTACGACAAGGAAAACCTACTTAAGGCGCGGCAATTCTACTATGCAAATAAGCACGTTACCACCTTCCGCGATTATAAAGATGTGAAATCGCTCGTGGTGGCCATCCCGACCCATAATGGAGGCGAGACGATAGCGAGGACGTTGGACTCAGTCGCTTCAGCTCTGCAAGCGGTACCAACGCAAATTAAAAGAGATGTCTTGATTTGTCTAGATCATTGCTCAGACGGGACAGATAGAGCAATCAAGGAGTTTATTGACCAAAAGCGAGGTGGGGCGGCTGATATCAAGGTGATTGAGAATGATGGACCACGGGGGAAAACGACAGCAATGGACAAAATGGTCGCGGGAATGAACGCAGATATTATCTGTTTCGTCGACGACGACACAGAACTGAACCTCCCATGCCTAAAGTTGCTATTAGACGGAGTTATTAGCAATCCCAGTTTACGTTGTGCTTACCCGAACCTAATCCGATGTAATCGGCGATCGCTAGGTCTATGGAGGAAATTCTGGTCTTACGTTTTGGGAATTAAATTTGAGATACAGCCGTACGACAAGCGCAGCGAATTAATGGGCGGCGCATGCATTATGATGAGGCATGAGAACTTCGTTTATATGCGGGATGGATTAATCAACGATGATCAGTTTTTACAATACATGTACTGGCCTCACACAGCTGCTGTATCGGGCGCGATAGCCTCGTTTTCTGCCGTAGAAACCGTATCTCAATATTCCAGCAGATATACGCGCATTTCATTAGGCATCAAACAACTCGCCGAAGAATTCCCCAAGGACAGGATCGACAAATGCAATAAAGCGCTTTTTCGGCCGATAGATTATGCCAAAATCAAGGGGCTGCCATTCAAGCAAAGAGCGGCGTTCCGCTTGTACAGATTCGTACGTTTCTTCGTAAAAGCGTCTGCTAGTTTCAAGTTGCGCCATATGAAGCACTTAGGATATGGCTGGGAAAGGACAGTGCCGTCCGGCTGATAGCCGCTCACCGTCATTTCCGCGGCGAGGCAAGGCGAGGTCAGGTAGGGCCGAATTTGGTTATCGCTCTACATCTTTGACCGAGAGTATCCGGCCATTGCCGATATCGATGAGGTGGTAGCTCGGGGGAATCGTCGCCGTATTCTGCTGTCCTGGTTGGCTACCGAGATTTCCTGAATCTTGAGCTTGGGGCGACACCACTAGCTCCTTTTGTTGCCATCGCCACTTAGCTATTACCGCTGCTATCAAGGCAAGCAGTGCAAGCCACACCAAAATACCCCAATCTGTCTTTCCCTACTCTTCTTGCATGTGGCGATAGACATCCTTCGATTTTTCCCGGTGGCGGAAGCGCCGCTTTTATGATCGGCAAACGAAGCGGCAAGCGATGTCTTTCTGCGCATCTGACAAAAACCGGCAATAGGTGCGGATGTGCGTGAACGTGGTGATGAGAAGTGATGTGAGTAGGCAACTTGCCGACCAAGCTTTTGAACCTGGCAATCTGAGCCTCCAGTTCTGGGGCCATTTGTGCCTTCAGTTCTTTTTGTTATGCTGAATCAGGGGAGGTCCACAGAGGAGGGTTGGCCGAGTGGTTTATGGCGCTGGTCTTGAAAACCAGTGGGCGAAAGCCCTCGCAGGTTCGAATCCTGCACCCTCCGCACACGAAATGA
>CAYYYM010000018.1:4404-11448 GCA_964476325.1 uncultured Candidatus Saccharibacteria bacterium
CGTTTGCGGGACCCGTCCCTGTGATATACTGGATGGTATGAAACGGCGCTCCATCAAGCTCGAGCACTATTTCCTCAAAGACATCAACCCGGCCATCCGGTTCCTCATCCTCTCCGACACCGTGCTCGTCGGCGCGGCGGGCCTCTTGGGACCCGTCTTCGCGCTCTTCATCGAGAACTTCATTGAGGGCGGCGGCGCGGCGGTTGCCGGCCTCGCGGCGAGCATCTACCTCTTCACGAAAAGCATCTTCCAGATACCCATCGCCCAGTTCATCGACCGGATTCGGGGCGAGCGGGACGATTTCTGGCTGATGTTCATCTTCACGATTTTGATTGCCCTCGTGCCGCTCCTCTACCTCGTCATCCACACGCCCTTCCAGCTCTACCTCGTCCAGTTCACACTCGGCTTCTTCACCGCCTTCACCTTCCCCACGTACATGGCGATTTTCACCCGTCACATAGACAAGGAAAAAGAAGGAACGGAATGGGGCGTGTACTTCACGCTCACCGACATGATGAGCGCGGCGCTTGCGGCCGTGGGCGGCTACATCGCGACCGTCCAGGGCTTCCCGACGCTCATCGTCGCCGTAGTCGCCATATCGGTCATCGGTGCCCTAGTGCTCTGGCCCATCAAGCCGTACATCCGGACAAAGGCGAGGCAATGAACTGGCGGGGGAAGCGCATCACCGTCATGGGACTTGGCCTCCTCGGCCGGGGCCTGAACGTGACGAAATTCCTCGCCGAAGAGGGAGCGAAGCTCACCGTCACCGACCTGAAGAGCGCGGATGAGCTGCGGCCGTCCCTCACGAAGCTGGAGCAGGAACTCGCTCCCGGGGCGTACCGCCGCATCACCTGGGCGCTCGGGGAACATCGGCTCGAGGATTTCAGGAACCGCGACATGGTGCTGAAGGCGGCCGGTGTCCCGCTTGATTCGCCCTACATCGCGGAAGCAAAGAAGTCAGGCATACCGGTCGAGATGGACGCGTCGCTCTTCGCACGCCTCACCGGCGCGACACTCATCGGCGTGACCGGGACGCGCGGGAAGTCGACGACGACGTACGCGCTCTACGAAATCCTGAACGCGTTCCTCAAGGGGAAAGCTTGGAACGTATACCTCGGCGGAAACGTCCGCGACACGGCGACGCTTCCGCTCCTCCGGAAGGCGCGGGCGGGCGACCTCGTCGTGCTCGAGCTCGATTCCTGGCAGCTGCAGGGGTTCGGCGACGCGAAGCTGAGTCCGCATATTGCGGTCTTCGTGAGCTTCATGCCCGACCACATGAACTATTACCGCAACGATTTGGAGCGGTACTTCAGGGACAAGGCGAACATATTCGCGTTTCAGGACGAAGGCGACTACCTCGTGACGAACGACGCGGTACGTGAAATCATACAGCGGTACGGCATTCCCGTCCCCGGCACGCTCCGCATCGTCTCGGGCACGGAGTGCATCGACACCCCGCTCCCCGGTGCGCACAACCGGAAAGACCTCGCCCATGCGGCGGAGGCGGCGCGCACCTGCGGCGTCGACGAGAAAACGATTGAAACGGCGCTCCGGAACTTCAGGGGCCTGCCGGGCCGGCTGGAGCGCATCGCCGAGAAGAACGGCATCGCGGTGTATAACGATACGAATGCGACGATGCCCGACGCGACACTCGCGGCGCTTGAAGCGCTGGGGAAAGACGGAAACATCGTGCTCATCATGGGCGGCGCGGACAAGGAGCTCGACATGAGCCGGCTCATCGGCGAGCTTCACCGGTACTGCAAGGCGCTCGTGCTGCTCCCTGGCACGGGCACCGAGCGCATCAAAGGAGAGCTCGAACCCTTGCATCCGGTGGTAGCACGGACGATGGACGAGGCGGTGCGGCGGGCGTTTGAGGCGGCGAGGAAAGGGGATACCATACTCCTAAGTCCCGCCTTCGCCTCGTTCGGCCTGTTCAAGAACGAGTACAACCGCGGCGACCGGTTCAACGAGGCGGTGGCGAAGATATGAGTCCCGATAGTGTCAAGCCACGCTGTCGGATATCATAGCAGAAGGAAATCATGTCAAAGTCGAGGGACAGGGTAGTAAGAACCAGTCACGGGTGTGCAAGCACACCCTGACACTATCGGGATGGGCCTCACGGAAGCGAAAAACGTCTATTGCATCGGCATCGGGGGCATTGGACTCTCGGCGCTGGCGCGCCTCCTGCGGCGCGACGGGAAAGCGGTGAGCGGCTCGGACGCCGCCGCCTCGCCCGTGACCGAGGGGCTAGAGCGCGACGGCATCGGGGTATTTTTAGGGCACGATGCGGCGCACGTGCCCGAGGGCACGGACGTCGTCATATACAGTACGGCGGTGCCGGACGACAATCCCGAACTCCGGCGCGCCCGCGAGCTCGGCATTCCCGCACTCACGTACCCGCAGGCGCTCGGGGAAGTAAGCGGGAGGTATAAGACGGTGGCGGTGGCGGGAACACACGGGAAAACGACGACGACCGCGATGCTCGCGCGCATCTTCCAGGCGGCGGGGCTCGAGCCGACCGTTATCCTCGGCAGCCTGCTCAAGGAAGAGCGGAGCAACTTCATCGCCGGGAGCGGCGAGTGGTTCATCGTGGAAGCGTGCGAGTACCGCCGGGCATTCCTGAACCTCCACCCCTTCATCCTCGTCATAACGAACGTCGAGGCGGAACACCTCGACTACTATCGCGACCTGGAAGACATCCGGAGCGCGTTCGATGAACTGAGGGCGTTGGTCCCGCCGGAAGGGCGCGTCATCCGCGAGGAGGACTATAGAAACGAGGATGTGCCGCCCCTTAAGGTCATCGGTGCGCATAATCGGAGGAACGCCCAGGCCGCGCTCGCCGCGGCGCGCGCGGCGGGCATCGCTCCGGACGTCGCGCGGCGGGCGCTCGCGGACTTCACCGGCACGTGGCGGCGGCAGGAATACAGGGGGAAAACAAAAGGCGGCGCGGGCGTGTACGACGATTATGCCCACCACTCGACGGAGATTCGGGCGACGCTCGCGGCGTTCAGAGGTGCGTTTCCGGGCAAACGCATCATTGCGATATTCCAGCCGCACCTCTATTCGCGGACGAAATTGCTGCTTGATGATTTCGCGGAAAGTTTCGCCGATGCGGACGACGTGTTTGTCGCCCCCATCTACGCCGCCCGCGAGAAGCCGGACCCGAGCGTGACGAGCGCCATGCTCGCGGAGAAGATTCCGGGCGGAAGCTATGCCGAGGATATGAGTGCATTGGGAAGAGAACTTGAGGAGAAGGGACCCGACACGCTCGTCATCACGCTCGGCGCCGGCGATATCTATAAACTCGCCGAACGCCTCGTATGATTGATTCCCGAAACCAATCAGGCCTGATTGGTTTCGGGAATCAATCACATGTCTATAAGTGGATTTAGAAAAGAAGTGTACGAGGACTACCGCGCGCGCGGCAGAAAGAATTTGCCGTGGCGGAAGACACGCGACCCGTACCGCATCCTCGTTTCGGAAATTATGCTCCAGCAGACGCAGGTACCGCGTGTGCGCTTGAAATACGGGAAATTCATCACGGCGTTCCCGACGGTCCGGACACTCGCGAAGGCATCGCTCCGGGACATCCTGCGCGTCTGGCAGGGGCTCGGCTATAATCGCCGCGCCCGGTACCTGAAAGAAGCGGCGGGAATCATCGTGAATAGATACGGCGGCGCCGTGCCGCGCGACGAAGCGGCGCTCCGCGCGCTTCCCGGCGTCGGTCCCGCGACCGCGGCGGGCATCATGGCGTTCGCGTACGATAAACCGGCAGTATATCTGGAAACGAACGTGCGGAGTGCGGTAATCCACTACTTCTTTGGAAACGAAAAAGACATTCATGACCGGGACGTGAGAAAATGGGTGGAGAAAACGCTCGACAGGGAGCATCCGCGCGCGTGGTACTATGCGCTCCTTGACTACGGCGCGTATTTGAAAAAAGCAGGCAACCCGTCGCGCCGGAGCGCCCACTATGCGAAGCAGAGCGCCTTCAAGGGTTCCGTGAGAGAACTCCGCGGGAAAGTGCTCCACCTCCTCACGGAGAAGCCGCGGACGAAAGCGGAGCTCAAGAAGGAACTGAAGGATGGGCGGCTGAATCCGGTTCTGGAGAAATTGGAACAAGAAGGATTAGTGCGAATGGAGAGGAAAAAATATGCGATATAGTGCGCCCAGATGGGAATCTCACTACTCGCCCCGCCAAGGCGGGACTCCGTTCTCGAAACCCTCGGTTTCGAGGACTTCCGACACGGAGGGGACGCGGTGGCTTCCCCTCCGACCCACCCCTCGTTCGATCCCTTTCTAGAATCATATATGACAAAGACCGACCACAGGGTCAGTCTTTGTTATAAGTGCGCCCAGATGGGATCGAACCATCGACTTCCGCTTTATAAGAGCGGCGTTCTGCCACTGAACTATGGGCGCGAAAGTGCGCTCAAATGCGCACTTTCTTCACTTTATACTGCTTCACGATTTTTTCAAACTCCGCTTGTTCGATGGTCTCCTGCTTTTTCAAGAGCTCGGCGACGGCGCGGAGCGCGTCCCGGTTGGTCGTCAGTATCTTCTTTGCCGTCTTGAGCGCCTTGCCGATGACGGCGTCAACCTCTCTATCGATTTCCGCCGCGATGGATTCGGAATAATTCTTCTCCGCCGACAGTTCTTTGCCGAGGAATACAAGTTCTTCCGGCTCGCCGAACTGCCGCGGCCCGAGCTTCTCCGACATGCCGTACTTCGTCACGAGGTCGTGCGCAAGCTCGGTGAGCTGCTTGATGTCGCTTGACGACCCCGTCGTCACGTCTTTGAACGTCAGCTCTTCAGCCGCGTAGCCGCCGAGGGCGACCGTGATGTCGGCGAGAAACTGCGCCCTGGTCTTGAGCCGCCGTTCCTCAGTCGGGAGCTTGATGGTGTAGCCGCCGGCGAACCCGCGGTTCACGATGGAAATCTTGTGGATCGGGTCGGCGTCCTTCAGTCCCGCGGCGACGATGGCGTGCCCCGCCTCGTGGTACGCGGTGATTTCTTTCTCCTGCTCCGGTATGACGCGGCTTCTCCGCTCGGGCCCGAGCATCACCTTCTCGACGGAATCGAAAATGTCCACTTCCTGTATCTCGCTCCGGTTGCGCCGCGCCGCGAGTATCGCCGCTTCGTTCATCAGGTTGGCGAGGTCTGCGCCGGAGAAGCCGGGTGTCCGGACGGCGACTTTCTCGAAATCGATATTTTTCGAAAGCTTCTTGCCCCGGCCGTGGAGCTTCAGGATATCCCGCCGGTTCGTCATATCCGGCATCTCGAGCACGATGCGCCGGTCGAACCGGCCGGGACGCAGGAGCGCCGGGTCCAAGATGTCGGGACGATTCGTGTTATGCAGAAGCACGGGCGAGGTGCCCCCGAAGAACGCTTCATTGTCGCATCCGCAGAAATCATACACGTAGCCCTCATAAGGAACTTTCCGGATGCTTTTGATTTTCGGTCGGAGCACACTTTCCTTACCCACCTCTGGGGCAAGCGGGTTCTGTGTTTTCCCGAAACCGAGCCGCCATGCGGTCACGGCGCGGAGCGGCTTGCCGCCGTTGATACGGCGCCCTTCGGGGATTTGATAAGAATGTACATAGCCGACGGAACCGTGCATCCGGGCGAGCCAGGAGATCTCTATAATGAGTTGTTTACTCACGGACGTGAGTTCAATACGTCCTTGTTTGTCCCGATATCCGTCGCCGTTGAAATACCCCTGCAGAAACTCGGTGAAATAATCGCGCGGTGCACTGAAAAGAAATGCGGGAACATGCTTGTGGTGCGCCCCCTTCCCGCAGTGATGCGCGAAGAATACCGCGAGCGGCTTTGAATGATAGACGATATTTACCGCGTGCTCGGTAACGTGTCGTTCCGCATCCGGCTCAATGCCGAATATCTCTCGCATAAGTCGCTTCACGTCAGAGATTTTTTCAGATTCTTTCTCGTGAAAGCAAAAGTCAATTTCTTTCCGTGCGTACCCCTCGGCGGTGTAGTAACCAAAGAGGCGCATTAACTGTGGGGTAACTTGAACCTCTTCGGGGATTTCATGCTTGAAATATGCCCGAGAGAGCGCTCGCGGCATTCGCGTCGTCGTGCGCCACAACCCGATGGTTCGTGGGGAGTAACCAAGTAGTATTCCCATCCGCTGTTGCGACATATCCGTCTCCGCCCGCGCGTACGCGTATGCTTTGGTGAGTGCTCCAAATGGTGAGAGGAGTGGTTGGTACACGGAAAGTTTCATATCGAGCGTTTCGGGAAAAACGCTCGCGCGAACCTCTCGCTGCGCTTTACGCGTCCGGTTCACGATGTGCGGTAGCCCGACGAGCTGTTCGCCAATATGCAGCGCATCAACGCGCTTCGGCACGATGCCGTTCCGCGTATTCACGAATACCGAGTGGTTCCCCGTCGTCCGGATGACGCCGCCTTGGTATGCTACCTCGTATATTTCGTTAACTTTATGCCGGAACACACCACGTACTTTCTGATACGCACTTCCGCCGAAATGAGGAATTCGGTACGCGCGCTTGTCTTCTCGTTTCTCAAAGCCAAGTGTGTAAAGGTCGCCAGCGTCTTTCTCGATATCCGCTTCGCCGTCGGCGTAATAGCTATCAACAATATCCGCGATGGGTGCAAGTTGGTACTCACTGTTCCGGCGCACCAGAACGGGCGTATCACCAGTGACACTTGCGGCGATGACGATGACGTTCGTGTCGCGGTCGAAGCCGTCCATCTCGACGAGTATCTGATTCAGCGTCTGCTCGCGCTCGTCGTGCCCGCCCCCGAGACCCGAACCCCGCTGGCGTCCGACGGCGTCGATTTCGTCGATGAAAATGATGGCGGGAGCCGCTTTCTTCGCGGTCTGGAAGACGTCCCGCACGCGCGACGCGCCGACACCGACGAACATTTCCACGAACTCGGATGCCGAGATGTGGAAGAAAGGAACCTTGCTCTCTCCGGCCGTGGCGCGCGCCAATAAGGTTTTCCCCGTGCCGGGCTGTCCGACGAGAAGCACGCCGCGCGGAATCCGCGCCCCGAGGTCCA
>CAYYYM010000019.1:0-5279 GCA_964476325.1 uncultured Candidatus Saccharibacteria bacterium
GTGAACCGACACTATCGGGATTCATCCCAGTGTCAGGGTGTGCTGGCACACCCGTCATTAGGTTGCTTGATGTTGATACGCCGACTTTGATATGGTTTGTGCTTCATACGTGTCCGATAGCGTGAACCGACACTATCGGGATTCATGAATACAAAAGGTCCCGCTCTGAGATTTACCCGGACTTTTGTCAGGTGGGTTCCCGCAGCAGCCGATCCCCGAACGAATCAGCGAATCGGTGCGCTCATAGGGATCCCTTGGGTTAGTGTTTTGATCCGAAATCTGAAAGCGGGACCTACCCCCATCATACCATGCCTACTCGTCCACACCAAACCGCTTGTAGGCGAGGGGTTCGATGCCCCCGAACCAGTGCGCGATTTCGTGTGCCGCTTCCTCGGGGGTCTCCGAGGCGTGCATGAGGTTCATCACCGCCCGCTTCTCGGCATTGGCCAAAACGGGCGAATCTATCGAAAAATCGCCCCGAATCGTCCCCATATCGGCGTCAAACGGGATGGTCACGCCGACGATTTTGCGCACCACGTCCACCGCGTGGAGTCCCTGGACCACCATCTTCACCACCGGGGCGGAGGTCATATAGTCGAGGAGCCACGTCCGCACCATTTTCCCGATCTCCAAGGGGTCGGCCGTGCCGAGCTCCCGCACGGGGTCGATGTTCTGCTTGCTGTACGTCCGGAGCGTCTTCTCGCCGAGGCGTTTCACCCACGCTTCGTCCGTGGGGTAATGCTCGTCTATCTCCGCGCGCGTCGGCTGAAACATCTCCAGCGCGACGATTTTCAAATCGCGCCGCTCGAACCGGCTCACGATTTCCCCAACGAGCCCTTTCCGGACACCGTCCGGCTTCACGAGCACGAATGTTTTCTCTTCCTTCGGATTTTTCATATCGAGATTCGTTCTTGATTGGTTTCGGGAATCTAACAGGCCTGTTAGATTCCCGAAACCAATCAGACGGTTTTACGTGGTTATTTTCAGATGCAGTTCCTTGAGCTGCGCATCGTCGACGGAACTCGGTGCGTGCATCATAAGGTCCCGCCCATCGCCCGTCTTCGGGAACGCGATAACTTCCCGGATGTTCGGTTCATTTTGCAAAAGCATAACCAATCGGTCAAGCCCGGGCGCGATGCCGCCGTGCGGCGGCACGCCGTACCGGAACGCCTCAAGCAGATGTCCGAACCGCTCCGCGATATCTTCCGGCTTGTGCCCCAGAAGCTCAAAGACGGCGTGCAACAGCTCGGGGTCATGGATACGGATGGACCCGCCGCCCACCTCATACCCATTGAGCACGAAATCATACTGGCGAGCCGTTATCTTATCCGGTTCCTTCGCGAAACGCTCCCGCAGCTCCTCCGCGTCTCTCACGTTCGGCATCGTGAAGGGGTGGTGCACCGCCTGCCACCGTTTGCGTTCTTCGCTCCACTCGAACGCGGGAAAATCAGTGACGAAGAGAAAGGCGAGTTCGTCGGGGTCGTTTACGTCACGCCGCGCATCGGGTTTGTCGGTGTGATACCGCGCCATCGCATCCGCACACGTCAGGCGCGGAATCGTTCCCTCCGCGGTAAGCGTCAGTTTCTTCTCGGGATACAGCTCGCGCACGAGCGAGAGAAAGAGCCGCTCGGTCAAATTCATAACTTCTTCTTCCGATGTGAAACTCAGCTCGATATCGAGCTGCGTGAATTCCGGCTGGCGGTCGCCCCGCGTATCCTCGTCGCGGAAGCAACGGACAATCTGGAAATACCGCTCGAGACCCGCGACCATGAGAAGCTGCTTGTACTGCTGGGGCGACTGCGGGAGGGCGTAAAACATACCGGGTTCGACGCGCGACGGCACGAGATAGTCCCGCGCGCCCTCCGGTGTGGACTTGCTCAGGTACGGCGTTTCAACCTCCGTAAATCCCTCCTGTTCCATAAACTTCCGGGCATACGAGATGACGCGGGCGCGCTGCCGCAGGTTCCGCGCCATGCGTTCGCGCCGCAGGTCGAGGTAGCGATATTGCAGCCGTTTGTCTTCTCCGATGTCCCGTCCGTCCCCGTCGACCGAGATGGGCGGCGTCTCCGCCGCGGCAAGCACGTCGAGGTGCGATACCTTCACTTCCCAGTCACCGTTCGGAAGCCCCGGATTCTCCATCCCCTCCGGACGCTTCCCGACCGTGCCGGAAACGCGGATGACCCATTCGGAGCGCAGGGTATTCCCCGCTTCATACGCATCGCCCGTAAAGACGAGCTGTGCGACACCGCTCCGGTCGCGCAGGTCGATAAAAATAAGCTTCCCATGGTCCCGCCGCGCGGCAACCCATCCGGCAAGCTCCACTTCCTTCCCCTCGTGCTTCCCTATCTCGTGGGACAGAATACGCATACACACAGTGTAAGGCAAAAAACAGGATGCGCGCAAGCTGAAGCGCTTTCTACTTGATAATAACCGTACCGTCCATATCCGTGCGGTACACCGCCGCACCGGCACCGGCGAGCCGCTCCAGGGTTTCCGCCGCCGGATGGCCGTACCTGTTCTCTCCCACTTCCACCACTGCGACCCGCGGGCGCGTCGCGGTGAGGAATTCCGCCGATGTCGAATAGCCCGACCCATGGTGCGCCACCTTCAGCACGTCAATGCCTCCCTCAAAGAGGGTTCGCGAGCGTGCGAGGAGCTCGCGTTCGACAGGTGCGGAAATGTCGCCGGTGAAGAGCGCCCGCGTGCCCGAGACGTCCGCGAGCAGCACGAGCGCCGCGTCGTTCAGGTCAGCGGCGCGCCGTTCCGGCGGCGGCCACACGACGCTGAACGTATCACCGCCATGCCGGATAACGTCGCCGGCATGGAGCTCCACGACGGGAATATCGTGCGCCATGAGCTCCGCCTCCACATCGACAAGCGACGCCGCCGTTCCCGGCACGCCGTTCCACACGAAAACGCCGACCCGGTACCGCCGCAACACCTCAACGAGACCGCCGAAGTGGTCCGCCTGCGCATGGCTCATCACGACGACATCAACGGAACGGTCGAAGAAAGAAAGGATGCGCTCGAGTTCCTTCACCGCGCGCATGTTCGGCGGACCGCCGTCAATGAGTACATCCGCGCCGCCCTCGGTGCGCACGAGTTCGCTGTCTCCTTGTCCGACGTTCAGAAAATACAGGCCCGCGCCGCCGGCGCGGGTAGCCAAAAAACCAGCAAGCGCCGCATCGAGAACAAGCAGCCACACGACGAGTCCGAGACCGAATCTCCGGTCTGATTCGTCGGGCAACGGCATCTCGTTCTTCCTCACCGGTCCGGGGTATCCGCGCCGGGAAACGCCGGCGGGCGCGGCAGGTACAAGAGTTCCCGCCGCACCGGCCGGATGCCGAACGCGTCGAGCGTATTGTCGCGGTCCCGCACGAACCCGCCGACCACTACCATATCGCCGACCACAACGTCATCGGAGAAAAACGGCACCTCGCGCTTGTTGACGATGATGAGTGTCCGGCCCGCCGCGTCCTGGAGGACGATGCGGTCGTCCGGCAGGCCGATAACCTGCCCGATGATGACGGGGCCCTCGCCGCGGCGGAACACCGTCCCCGGCATATCGAAATCCGCGACGCGGGTATCGAGCCGCCGCACGTCAAGCATGACACCGGCGACAATGAGAAGACAGACCACGGCGCCGAGTGAATACAGGAGCGGCCGGCGATAGACGACGCCGTAGCGCCGGAGCAGCACCTCGACGGCGATGACGAGCGCGCCGATGACGATAACGGTGACCCACGGGAAGCTGCCGATGAAAAGCTGCCATCCCCGGAGGCCGAACCCGGGCAGAAACCATACGCCGCTCCGGTGCAACCACAGCCGGACCCAGCCGATGATGAAGACGACGGCTGCGGATGCCGCGACGACGACGAGCGCGAGGAGGAGCGTCTGCAGTATGAAATGAAACCGGCTCCGCTGTTTCAACCTCCCGGCGCGGATGGTGGTGACGATGCGTTCTAAAATGTTGTTCTTCTTCATAGTCCTACAAACGGTCGCGCAATTTGGTTCTCAACAAATCTTTCGCCCTTTTCAGTCTGATGGCAACGGTTCCCTTCGGTATGCGCATGATGTCCGAAATGGCTTCGTATGAAAACTCCTCGAAGTAATACAGGACAATGGGCTCCCGGTATTTCGGCGGCAGCTCGCCGACAAACCGCTTCAAGAGCTCTCCCGTCTCCCTGCTGCTCGCGTCCGCCGCGACGTCTTCCTCTCCCGCCGCATGCGGGAACACGACGTCAAGGTCGAAAACCGCCAGCGGTTCCCGCTTCGCCCGCCGGATGAAATTGATGGCCTCATTGTGCGCGATGCGGTACAGCCAGGGGGAAAAGGGACGGGCAGTGTTGAAACTTCGGATGTTCCGGTACGCTTTCACGAAGGTTTCCTGGACGATGTCGTCCGCGTCGAGTCCTCCCGCAAACCGCCGGGCATACCGGGTGAGACGCTCCTTGTACCGGTTCATCAGCTCCTCGAACGCTTCCACGTCCTCGTGCTGAACGCGCCGGGCAAGCTCGGCGTCGGAAACGTCTTCCATAGCACTAGTACGCACTGCTCCGTCTTCCGCTTTCATACTTTACTTATACACCATTTGACCGTATAAAAGAAATGATGCGGAATATTGTAAACCGAAATCATGCAAAGGTGTTTGTGGGATTGTCGGGCGGCGTGGACTCGTCCGTCGCAGCCCTCATCCTCAAAGAGCGCGGATACGACGTCACTGGCGTGTACGTGAAGTGTTTTAACGTCGACGGCTGCGCCGTACAGGACGCGCAAGACGCCCGCCTCGTCGCAGAAAAGCTCGGCATCCCCTTCTACGTCCTCGACCTGGAAGAAGCGTATAAGGAGCATGTCGTCGACTACCTGGTCCGCGCCTATGCGGCCGGCATCACCCCGAATCCCGACGTGATGTGCAACCGGGAAATCAAGTTCGGACTGTTTCTCAAAAAGGCCCGCGCGCTCGGTGCCGACTTCGTCGCGACGGGGCACTACGTACGGCTGCGGCGGGACCGAAGTGGCGCGTGCTCACTCCGCGAGGCAAGAGACAAGCACAAAGACCAGAGCTACTTCCTCTGGACGCTGACGCAGGAGGAGCTGGCGCATACCCTCTTCCCCGTCGGGAAATTGACGAAACCGCAGGTGCGAAAAATCGCCGCGGCGGCGGGACTGCCGACGGCGCGCAAGAAGGACTCGCAGGGCATCTGCTTCCTGGGGAAGGTGAAGATAAAGGATTTCCTGAAAGGTTACCTGCCGGTGAAACCGGGGCCGGTCGTCACGCC
>CAYYYM010000019.1:5379-10123 GCA_964476325.1 uncultured Candidatus Saccharibacteria bacterium
ATCCGCTACCAGCAGTCGCTCGAGAAAGCGGTGCTGTACGGCGAGAACGGAACGTACCGGTTGGTGTTCGATAAGCCACAGCAGTTCGTCACGCCGGGCCAGTCGGCCGTCTGCTACCGCCGGAACGGATTCGGCGGACGCGAGATGCTCTGCGGCGGCGTCATCGCATAACCGTGCCGCGCCAGACGATTTTCTTCATCGTCTGCCTGTCACTCATCGGCACCCTGGGTCTCGGAAGCATTCTGACGCTTCCCCGCCCTGCAACCGCCGAGATACGAAACGCCGACGCGCGGGTGGTTAGTAACCCTCAGACGGTCGCGGGGACGACCCAGTTCATCATCCGCCTGTCGGGGAGCGGTGCGCGATACCTCGTGAAGACGAGACCGTACCCCGCGTTTCGCTACGGCGACATCCTGACCGTCACCGGAACCGTCACGGCGTACGGCGGAACGTACGGCGGCTACCTGAAAAGCAGGCGCGTCGCGGGAGTCGCCGCCTATCCCGACATGCGGCGCACCGGCGCCGCACCGCCGACGTTGAAAGACCTCCTCTACCGCATGCGGAACGCATTCGGAGACGCGCTCGCGCGGGTCCTCCCGATGGACGAAGCGGCGCTCGCGAACGGCATCACGCTCGGCGGCTACGGCGGCTTCAGTTCGTCGCTCCTGCAGGCGATGCAGCGGAGCGGGACGACGCACCTCGTCGCGCTGTCGGGATACAACGTCGCCATCGTCTGCTCGATCGTCATCGGTCTGTGCACGCTGTTTCTCAAGAAACGCGCGGCGCTCGTCACCGCACTCACCGTGCTCGCACTCTTCGTCGTCATGACAGGCGCCGAGAGCTCGGTCGTCCGCGCGGCGCTTATGGGAGGCGTCGCGGCGCTCGCGGGGCTTTCCGCGCGGAAGAGCGAGGCGAAAAACGTCATTGCCGCGACGGCGCTCCTGATGCTCGTCCCCAACCCGTACCTTCTCTGTTTCGACACGGGGTTTCAGCTCTCGTTCCTCGCGCTCATCGGCATCATCTGCCTGCGGCCGCACATCGGGAAGCTCCTGCATGCCGGCCGCAAGGGATTCCTCTCGTGGCGGGAAAACCTCGCCACGACCGCGGCGGCGCAGTGCGCGGTGCTTCCGCTCATTCTCATCCGGTTCTCCGCCTTCCCCGTGACCGCGCTCCTCACGAACGTCGCCGTGCTCTCCTTCATCCCGGCCGCGATGCTCCTTAGTTTCATAACCGCGCTCACGGCGCTCGCATCCCCCGCGCTCGCACTCATACCCGGGTTCGTTCTGCATCTCATCCTCTCCGCCGTCATTGCAATCATCCGGCTTTTTGGGTAACGATGCTTCTCTGCAAGCGAAGCGAGCAGCTAGAAACATCGTCACCGAGCACTCAGAGCACTGAGTGCTTGGTGCTCGAATTTGTTGCTAAATGCACTTCGTTTCGCTATACTCAACCCGTAACTTCAGACACATTTAGTATGCTTGCCTACAACGAACTGAAACCCGGCACCACGTTTATCCTGGACGGCGAACCGTACATCGTCCTCACGTACAACTTCGTGAGGAAGCAACAGCGCCGGCCGACCGCCCAGCTCACGCTCAAAAATCTCTTAACCGGCAAAGTGAAAGAATACGGCGCCCATCAGGGGAGTTCGTTCGAAGAAGCGGAGGTAGAAGAGAAAAACACGCGCTTCATCTACGCCAAGGAAAAAACCGGTGAATACTGGTTCTGCGCCGCGGAAAACCCCGGTGACCGCTTCGCCCTGTCGAACGACGTCGTCGGCGACGCGAAAAACTATCTCACGCCGAACGCGGAGGTGAAAGTGCTTTCCTTCAAGGGAACGCCGTTCTCGCTCCGCCTGCCGGCGAAAGTCGACCTTACGGTGACTGAAGCGCCGCCGAGCATCAAGGGAAATACCGCCGAGGGCGGCACGAAATCGGTACTCACGGAAACGGGCTTGAAGGTTGCGACGCCGCTTTTCATCAAGACCGGCGACGTTATCCGCGTCAACACGGCGAGCGGCGAATATACCGAGCGCGTCTAATCTAACGCTCCGCCGGTTCGTCGATTCCTTTCGGCGTCTCCGCGCCGGGCGGATTCTCCGGGGGCTTCGTTCCCAACGCCCGCTCAAGGATGTCTTTCAGTTCCTCGACGTTCACATTCTCGCGCGGCTTCCGCTTGCCGGGAACGCTCCGCCGCGGCGCCTGCCGCGCCTCTTCGCGTCCCAGCACCGTCCGCAGGTTCTGCTCGCCCCTGCCGCTCACCCGCTCACCGGCGAGCCGCTCATCCTGCCACTCCGCGCGCAGCTTCCCCTCCACGTAGCTCCGGAGCGAACCGTACCGCCGGCGCGAGTATTCGATAATCGTTTCTTTCAGCGAACCGGAGGTGGGCTCGGGCGGCGGGAACGTCCGCGCCGAGAAGGGTTGCGAGGCAATGCCGTCTATCATCATCTTGATGACGACGTGGTGCTTCGCGAGGTTCACGAGGTCCTGTGCGGTGTACTGCGGCCCGAACTCCTGCTCGAGAAACTCCGCGTCCGCCGCGCCGATGCGAAAACAAACGAGCGTTCCGACATTTCCGAAAATGGCATCGCGCACCCGCGTATTGTCGCGGGTCGGCACCAGCTGGTTGATGTATTGATGAGCCAGCACGAGATTCAGGCGGTATTTCCGCGCCTCGGAGAGGATGTTCGCGAACGAATCGGTCGCGAAGTTCTGAAACTCGTCCACGTAGAGGATAAAATCGTTCAGCTGACTCAGAGGCACGTCACCGCGCGACATCGCCGCGAGCTGGAGCTTGGTGACGATGAGTGAACCGAGCAGCGCCGTGTTGTCTTCCCCGACCTGTCCCTTCGACAAATTCACGATGAGGATTTTCTTGCTGTCCATCACCTCGCGCATGTCGATTGCCGAGCGCGGCTGACCCAGGATGTTGCGGAGGAGCGGATTCGTCACGAACTGGCCGACTTTGTTCTGTATCGCGGCGACCGCTTCAATCTGCAGCCGCTGCGTGTACTGCGCGAACTCTTCCTTCCAAAAGTGCTTCACGACGGGGTCTTCGATGCTGTTCACGATCTCGTCGCGGTACTTCTTGTCGGAAAACATCCGCAGGATTCCCAGCACCGTCGAGGAAGGATTCTCGAGGAGCGCGAGGACGGTGTTGCTCAGGATGTATTCCATCCGCGCCGACCATACGTCGGGCCATATCTTCTTGAAAACCCCCATCATCCCCGACGCGAGGAGATGCCGCCGTTCCGGCGAGACCTCTTCGAACGGATTAAAGCCGATAGGATGTTCCAGGTCGCCCGCGTTGAAATAAATGACGTCTTCGACACGTTCCTCCGGCACGTAGCTCAAGACGTGCTCGGCAAGCTCCCCGTGCGGGTCGACGACGCCGACGCCCTTGCCGCTCCGCATGTCGGAGAGAATCATGTTCTCGAGGAGCGTCGACTTCCCGACGCCCGTCTTCCCGATGATGTACATATGCCGCCGGCGGTCGTCCGCCTTGATGCCGAAGCGGCGTTCCTCGCCGCGGTAATCGGTGATGCCGACCGGCGTGATGAGCGGCGTGACGTTTGTGTATTCAGGCATACCAAATGTATCAAAGTTTATGAGTTATATATAACGAAGTAAAGTTTGCTATACATTCGAGTACCAAGCACTCAGTGCTCTGAGTGCTCGGTGACGATGCTTTTAGCTGCTCGCTCCGCTTGCAGGGAAGCATCATCAGAAGCTCGGTAAATCGGAAGGAGGGCTGGCCCGGCGCGCCTCGACGCGGCGCAGCATCGGCGACTTCACGGCGGTAATCGGGAAATGGAAAAGCGTCGCCAGTTCCTCCGTGTTGAAAATATTTGCCTTTTTCACGAAATCGCGCGCCCGACAGCTCGTATACAGGAGCCGCCGCTTCCGTTCAATCCGCCGCTTCTTGAACGGCGGTTTCGAAATCGTCATCGTCTTCAGGTTCGGCCGCAGAAAATTCAAGTGCAGCGTGCCGAACTGCCGGAACGCTCCCGCAACCGCCGTCGCGTTCGACGCGGTAAATGCGTCTTTCCGGTCGACGTAGACGTACCGGATGCCGCCCTCGAAACCGATTTTCGACATCTTATTCTCCACCGCTTCGATGATGCGCCGGTTTCCTTCCGTGAGCCCGCCCTTCTCATCCTTCTTCTCCTCCTTCTTGTCCCAAACGGGCGGCGTAAACGGCGCGCGCAGGAGCTGGGTGGTAAACTCGCCCGCCGTCCCGAGCTGTTTCTGCGTCCAGGCAGAGAGTTTCACCTTTTCCGGTTTCTTCTTCTTGCCGAGGAGAATCTCAACCAGTTCTTTCGACTTCTTCGTCCACTCCGTTCCCGTCGGCCGGATGAGAATCTGTATCCAAATCGCTTCCGAGCGCTCGAGGCGGGACATGATTTCCGTGAGCGTACTGATGGGGTCCACGCGCCGCTCCTCGACGCGCTCCTCGAACTCGGGATACGTGCGGAGCGGATATCCGTCCTCACGCACGAACATGAGTTCCGTGCCGAAGAGCGTGTATTCCTCGTTCGGCAGCCGCGGCGGAAACGCGCGGACATAGTCGTCCTCCGGCGGCACGAGCGTGATTTCCACGTCGGGATAGTGCGCATAGACGGCCGACTCCATCATGTCCCGGTACCCTTGGGGTATCCGGATATAAAAATGCACGGCACCCGCGCGCCCGACGATTTCAAAGCTCGCCCATTCTTCCATGACCCCTTTGAACCATTTCTTGAACA
>CAYYYM010000019.1:10223-11416 GCA_964476325.1 uncultured Candidatus Saccharibacteria bacterium
TTTCGAGAACCGCTGTCATTACTCCCGATTATACCACCTACGCGGTTTTGAGACGATATGTCCCCTCGGGACTGCGTTCGAAATACTGCCGATTTTGGAGATTGAGCAAGATGGTGTTCGCTTTCGAAAGCTTGCATTCCTGGACGGCCGCGACGAGCTCTGGCGCGCTCATCGGTCCCTTTTCCTCCAGAATCCGGGCGATAACCTCCCGAACGGTCCCTCCTTCATAGCCGTTTTCCTTCAAGCCGTACGTCCCCCGCCCCACCAGCACGAACCGGGGGTCCTTGATAAGCTCGTTGTGAATCGTCTGCGGATGCACGCGCTTGCCCGAGAGACCGAGGTCCTGTATCAGCCGCGCAATCTCCCTGAAATGCAGCGGCTCGCCGTGTTTCTTCAGCACCAGATACGCGCGGTCACGCGAGAAGCGCGGCGTAATCTCCGGCCATTCGACAAGGCCCACATCGCCGAACGCGTTCGCCGCGACGCGGCGCGCGAGCGGCAGCATCCTCCCGAGTTCCAGCACGTCGAACCAATCGAGATGCTTGCGCGCGACGAGTACGGTTTCCGGTCCCGCCTGCTCGAACTTCTTGATGAGCTGCCTGACACGCCGGAGCACGTCCTGCTTCTGCCGCTCGTCCACATACCAAAACGGCGCAACGTCCCGGTCGCCGGGATGGTAAAACGGCGCACCTGCGGAAACCTCAAGCACGAACCGGAGCTTGTTCCCGCACTGCTGTACCGAATCAACCAGTCCGCCCCGCTCGAGGTCGCCGATGAAGTGCTCGTCGTGGGCGTATCCGCCGCGCGCCTTGAGCATGACGTACGCCTCGGCGAGAAAGTCGGACAAAAGCCCCGCCAAAATCTCGGCAAGGGCTTCCCGTGCCTTCTGCTCTATCTGCCGCACCCGTTCGCGGGTCAGGCTGAGGTCGTCTCCGATCTCCTGGAGCGTCCGGCGCGTCCCGCTCCGGTTCAAACCGAAGCGCCCGCGGACCACCTCCCGCTGCTTCGGCGAGAACTCAGCCAGTGCGTCCCTAATAATACCATCCAGATACGTCATGGATACTAAAGAATACCATACAAGTTATCCACACGTCAACCCCGATAGTGTTCCGCCCTCCGAGAGGAGTGGCGTCAGCCACCGTGGGGCGGCTTAGCACTATCGAGGTCTACCCCGATAGTGTTCCGCCCTCCGA
>CAYYYM010000020.1:0-10845 GCA_964476325.1 uncultured Candidatus Saccharibacteria bacterium
AGAACCGCGTCGCAGATACGCACAAGTCCTTCTCCGAAACTTTCCCGACGATGTGCCGTAATGAGCACGAAGGCGCCGCGAGCCGCTCGATTTCCTCCTTTTCGTCTCTCCACCATGAGCCGCACCGCATCAAGCGCCGTATTCCCCACAACGGCGATTCGCCTCTCCGGCACGCCCTCGTGGAGCAGGTTCGCTCTGGCATGCGCCGTCGGCGCGAAGTAATAGCCGGCAATGCGGTCGATGAGCTGGCGGTTTATTTCTTCCGGGAACGGCGCGTACTTGTCGTACGTCCGGAGCCCCGCTTCGACGTGACCGACGGGGATGCGCCGATGATACGCAAGGAGCGCGACGAGGAACGCCGTCGACGTGTCGCCGTGCACGAGTACGGCATCCCACCGGTTCCTGCCGAGTAGCCGATAGAATCTCAAGAGACCGATTGCTGATTTCGCAATGCCAGCGATTTTCCGGAGCGGATTTCTCGAAAAGACGCCCCGGTCACTCAACTCCACGCTCAGCTCACTATCGGGCCTCACGCCAAAGGACGATAATATCTGCGGCACTTCCTTGTGCTGGCGCAGCACGCATACGAACGGGCTCAGGACGGCATCTCCCCGCATTGCTAAGATAAGCGGCGCCATTTTCGTCGCCTCCGGCCTCGTCCCGAAGACAAGCAGTATGTTTTTCTTTCCTCTCTTCATGTTCCGTTTCCGATAATCGCTTCGAACTTCCCGACGGCAATCTCCTTCGCGAAATGTTTTCTCGCATACGTCTCGGCGTTCCTACCGTACCGGTCCCACTCCGCACGCCGTTCGTAGAGCGTCTTGAGTGCGTGGATAACCGCTCCTTTATCGTCTGACGGCGCCGTCACGCCGCAATCCGCTTCCCGCACCATATCTCTCGCGGCACTTTCCCGGTGCACGAACGCAGCCACCGGCCGTCCCGCCGCCATATAGCCGGTTAGCTTCGCGGGGACCGCTGGTGTCGTGTTTTTCGACGTCAACGTCACGAGGCATACGTCGCAGTCCTTTACAAGTTCCGGATATTCCTCGCTCGGCACAAACGGTTCAAACGATATATTGTCCAGGTTGTGCGTTTCCGCCACTTCCCGCAGGCGTTCCTTTGCCGTTCCCTCCCCCACGAAGAGAAAGTGTGTCTCTGGATGTCTTTTTAGTTCCCGCGCCGCTTCCATGAGCATATCTAATCCTTGTGACGGACCCAAAACGCCCGCGAAGAGGAAAATAAGTTTGTCTTCGAGTCCGTACTTCTCGCGGTACGCGCCCGTGCGCTTCGCCGCCGTAAATGGCGTGAGGTCAAGCCAGTGCTCCGCAACGCGTATTTTCTCTCCCGGCACGTTCCGCTTTTCCTCCAAGAACCGCTTGTGCTGTTCCGACGGCACGACGAGTACGTCCGCGTCCCGATATGCCCTGCGCTCCATCCGCTCAAACCATTTCACGAGGAGCTGATTGCGCATAACACCCAGGTCAACTGCATTCTGCGGGAAGATGTCGTGGACGTTCAGGATATTGAGCGTTCCGTACACCCGCTTAAGTTTTCTCCCGACCGTGTAGAGCGGGAGCGGCGGCGTATGTGTGATAACGACATCGATGGGTTCCCGAATGTATTTTGCGACGCCGTACCTGAAGAGATGCGGTAGGATAAGCTGGGCAACGCCACGGATGATGAAATTTACCCTGTGGTGCGGGAGTGTTTTCAGGCGCACGATGTGCACGCCCTTTTCCTCGGCGATGCACGGAAGCGTTCCTTCCGTTCCGCTCGCCACGTTGTACCGGGGCGAAGACGTAACGACCCACACGCGGTGACCGTGTTCGGTAAGTCCTTCCGCCAGGTCTTTCATCAGCTGCGCCGCGGAACGGACTTCTGGCGGATATGAATCAGTGACGATGAGAATGCGCTTCATACAGTTTCGCGTCTACGAGCATACGGTACCACAGGCCTTGCAGGAAGTGGAAAACGAGCCCTTCCCCGCCGTCCAGGAAACCAAGCCGGATGAAGTAGCGATATTTCCAGTACAAAACGGCGCGCAGGAAAAGGGGGAGGTGTTTATAAAAGCCGCGCTTCAGCGTGCGCGATTTCTCTTCGCGCATGAGTGCTTCCGCTTCCCGTGAAGCATACTTCACGTGCTTTTCCACCCACGCCTCAATGCCGTTCCGGTTTTCGTCCACAAAATCATATTCCAATTCCACCGCCCTACCCCGCTCTAAGGTTAGGTGCTCATCCATCTCGCGCGGTTCGTACTCGGCCGTTCCGGTTCGGAAGAGGCGCAGGAACCAGGTCGGATAGTAACCGCCGTGGCGTATCCATCGTCCCATGAATATCACTCTCCGCTTCATAACGTACCCATTCACACCTTGGGGCGTTTTCTCAAGCTTTTCTTCCAACTCTTCCCATAGTTCCGGCGTTACCCACTCGTCGGCGTCCAAGCGCAATATCCACGGCTGCGACACCTTCGCGTTTTTGAGCGCCCAGTTGAAGCTTTCCGCCTGGTTCTTGAAGGGGTGCGTCAAGACCTGTGCGCCGTATTCATGGGCGATTTCAAGCGTTTTGTCGGTACTGCCGGAATCAACGACAATAAGCTCCGACACATGCGGCGCGGCGTTTTTCAGGCACTGCGGCAGGTTTTTCTCCTCGTCCTGCGTGAGGACGATGAGCGTTATCGGCAGCTTTTTCATACGAGTTCACTATATGCCTTGACCCACGCGCCCGCAATACGCTCCATCACGAACTGTTCCTCCACCAATTTCCTGCCGTTTTCGCCGTATCGCCTACAGCGATTCTCGTCGCGCAGGAGTTCTAGGAGCGCATCGGCGAATTTCCTCGTATCCTTCTCCGCTATCGTCCCGGCATCCGCCTCCTTTACATACGGTGCGACGCCGACCTCCGGCGTTATCACGACCGGCAGGCGCATATAAAGCGCTTCCACGACCGCCATACCGAAGTTTTCCGAGTACGACGGGAGCGCGAACACGTCCGCATCTCGGAGCGCCGCCAGCTTGTCATCGCCCGTGAGGAGGCCGGTAAATGTAACTTCTTTCTCCACGCCGCACTTCCTGATAAACGACTCGACGCGTTTCCGATATCCGGTGTTATCGCTTCCCGCGATAACGAGCCGCGCATCCGGCACTTTTTTCATTACTTCCGCGAATGCGGGGATAAGCGTGTCAAAACCCTTTTTCCAATCAATACGCCCCAGAGCAAGTACCACTTTTGCTTTTTTATCGATTCCCCACTTCTTGCGAAAAGCGTTACTCGGTACTTCCCGGTCATATTTCTCCCGCTCTATCCCGTTCGGTATGACGAGCGCCTTCTTGCACGGGAATCCGAGTTCGCTGTATTCTTTTTCCTCGAGCGGCACCGTGAAATGCACCGCCGCGGCGTTCCGGAGAACGCGCCGTTCGATAAACGCTATGTAGAGACGCTTTGGGAGCACGCGATGTCTGAGCGTCCCCCGCATCAAATTCCCCCGCGGCGAGATGATGTACGGGACATTATGTTTCCGTGCGAAATACCCGCCGAGCGCCGAGGCGGCAAGGAACGTCGAGGTGATATGTATCAAATCAAAATTGCCGGCATAGCGTTTCAGCGCTCGGTGCATACCCGCCGCGTACTGCCACGCTTTGCAGGACGTTTTGAAATACCAGACCCTCACGCCGTCAACGAGCACCTCACGGGAGCGCGGCACATTTTCAGGGATGTCCAGATCGGTTGTGTAAACCGTCACGTCAACTCCCTGCTTCACGAGCCACTTATTGAGGTTGTGGACGCTCCAGATCGGTCCCCCGCGCGCGAAGGCAGGATAGTAGGTCGGGATAACGTGCAGGATTCTCATCTGCTACTTCCGGTGCCGGAGATCCAGTTTGAACCCTTCCCATTCACCGACGACCCGGGCGAGTTCCTGGATGAAATGCGCGTAACAGAAGGGGAAGAAATCTCTCAATCCGCGCTTCGAGCAGCGGGCTGTCTTCCATGCATAGCTCGCTGCGGGAATAATAAGCAGGAAACGCAATATAAAGAGCGTATCTTTGACGAGTAATTTCATAAAGATGAATGGGAGAGATTGGTGATGCATGAAGTAGTTCGTGAGCGGACCAAATCTTCCCCGCGCCTTTCTTGTATTCCAATATTCTTTGAAATTGTCCGGCTGGGGATGCATTACGACGATGGATGGGTCGTATACTTTCTTGTATCCCCCCTCGGTCAATTTCTTGCCCAGGAGCCAGTCACGGCAGAATCGCTCCGGTTGCGCCGGCCCGAACATGCCAAGCTTGAGTGCCAACTCACGCCGGCAGGAAAACGCTTCCGAATAGTACATATCGCTTCGTCCCTCATGCTCGGTGACATGGAGGGCTCCCGCAAAGCGCGAGTAGACGCTTTTCATATTCGATTCCGGAATGCGGGAATCGACGAGCACCCAGTCGGCACCCGCTTCGTATTTTTCCGCGAGCCGCTCAAGGAAATCGTGCGGCGGGCGCACATCCGCATCGGCGTTTACGATGATGTCTCCTTTCGCCTCCACGATACCGAGGTTCACCGCTTCGCAACACCCTCTCGCCGGTCCTTTTACGAGGCGCACGCCGCGCGACGCGTATTCCTTCACGATTTCAGGCGTGCGGTCCGTGGAATCGTCCACCACCAGTATCTCCTTGTGCGGATAGGTCAGGGCCAGGAAATTTTCTATCGTCCCCCGGATGTCCTTTTCCTCGTTATAGGAGGGGGTGACGATACTGAACATCAGAGATTTCATGGCTTTTATTACTGTTACGATACGGCGTATGGCACGGTTTGTCAAAATCGGCGGGTATGAATGCGGCCCGGAGCATGTCTCCGGGCCGACGGGACGACTAGGCGTTTTTCCGGACCCAGTCTGCTACCGCTTGCAGTGTTGCCGTACCGCTGTAGGCGAGCTTGTTCCATGGAAGCATGTCCAAAGGAAACCATCCGATGGTGCTTGCTTCCCTCCCGCCGTGTGCCGTTGAGCCAAAGACGAACTCCTCGCTCTTAAGACGCACGGCGTACGTATTAGAAGGGCATTGCTTGGATGGTTCGTCCCCCCAATATTCGCCTCTCAGAAGTTTCACGGCTGTGGGACCTTGCTGGCTCACGAACACCGGCCGGTTCCAGGATTGGTCTCCTGGCATCAGCGTGCAGCCGACACCGAGTGTCTCGCGGACGTTGCGCGTGAGTGCGCATCCGAAACTTTCCCCGTACCACACGCGTCCGCCGATGCACCACCATCTACCCTTGTAGAGACCCGTGTTTCGGACAATGAGTCCGATTTCCGGTTCTCCAGATTGCGTCATGTGGACCGGAAACGCATCGACACAAGGCAATGGCGTGAGTTCCGTGAGGAGCGCGTAGAGCTCCTTGGGCCAAACGATTTTTTCTTCCGGAGTGAGCCGCTCGAGCAGCGCCCTCGCCAAATCGTCTGCAGAGAGCCGGTCGAGAACAGCAGCTTTTTCCATAGGAAAACTCCTTTCAGTGCAGTATTATTCTTCATGCGAAGAACCGAGCGTAAGATATTGTATTTTTACTTCATTGTCAAGTTCTTGGCATGCAGCATATCTCTACTTCCATCTATCGAAACAAGGAAATTATTACGCTCGAGAAATACCTTCAATGCGCCGGCGTTTCGCTTATTGTCTATTTCGTGATATTCCATACTGATAACTCGTATCGTATCAAGGATGGTATGCGGAGCCGTGAAAAGTATTTCGTATTCCGCTCCCTCGCAATCCAATTTTAGGAAGTCGATGCGCCCGACTGCGCATTCCTTCATGGCATCTTCCAGTGTAACCGTTGGAACGGACAACCGGGTCCGCGGCGTTGTTGTTTCTTCGTACGCAAACGAATGCCCGGCCGCACTTTCGGACAACATAAGTTCCCGCTCGCCGCTTCTCTCGGCAACCGCTTTCGGTATTGTCTGGATATTTCTTGCGCTATTCAGTTTCTTATTTTCCTCGAGAAGCACGAAGTTCTGCGGTTCCGGTTCGAACGCGTAAATATCGCTTCCCCTGACGTTTCGCGCTGCATAGAGCGCAAAAAGACCGATATGCGCACCTATGTCGAATACCGTATCTCCCTCGCGGAGCTCGAATCCCGGCGGCGTATATGCTTTGTCGAGCCATATTTCGTTGAAGATAACCCGATCGTTCGTTCCAAGCCGCAGCTTCAATTTCGCGCCGTTTCGCATTTTCAGAACACCCTGCTTACCGGATGTCATGCCGAAGTAATCGGCGAAGTAGAGCGGCCAGTTCTCAACCGTTCGCAATGCTCTCCATGCGGTGCGCACCTTCGACCATATGGGCATCATGGTACCTCAATACTATTCCTTGACCGTATGCGCGTAAAGCAATGTACTCAGAGTTTAGAAACGTGCATAAAAAGAGAACCGCCGGAAACTTGCGGTTCTCGGCGGTCTTATACAGATACACCTTTTCTCTCAAAAAACTCTTTGTGAAGTCCGATGAGGCTCTCTCGCGCTAAGCTGTAGGATCGCTTCGCTAAACTGTCCTCGCCGCACCTTTCGTATATTCTACCGATACAGTAGTGTGCAGTGGCGTGGTCAGGAGCAAGCTTTACAACATTCATAAACTCCGAGAGTGCGAGCTTTGGATTCCGTGTGAGATTGGGGTTCTCGAGGAAGTTCTGCTCAAGGTTCGCGAAGTAGCTCTCCTGCACTACGAAGTCTGGTCTTGTGTGAGCCGGTTCTAATACGTATCCTCTGAAATTGAGTTCAGCGAACGGGACATCAGAGGGAAGCGAACCGTCTCTTAAGCATTCCTCATATAAATCACTGCCAGGAAACGGCGTGACAAGCGAGTAAAGCGTCCAATCGCACTCGAGAGATTTCCCAAAGCGTACCGTGTTGAGAAACTCTTCCTCCGTTTCCCACGGAAACCCGAGCATGAAAAGTCCCATAAGGTAACCGCCGTTTTGTTTCACAATCTCTGCAGCACGGACCGCTTCGTCAAGGTTTACCGGTTTGCGGATGCGCTCGAGCGTTCCGCGGTTTGCGGACTCGATGGCGAGATTGAACACGAGACACCCACTTTCTATGGCAAGTTTGACCAGTGTTTCATCCAGTCCTCTGACACTCATACCGCCCGTCGTCCAATGGACATTAAGCTTCCGTTGGATCATTCCTTGGAGAAGTTCGTAGGCAAACTTCTTGTTTATAAGCAAGTTGTCGTCATTGAATGCCAGGTATCTCACGCCATACTTCGTCTTTAGGAGTTCTATCTCGCGCAGGACGTTCTCCGGATTTCTGGTGCGTAATCCTCTTCTCCAGAGTTTTCTGTTGATACAGAACGAACAGTTGAATACGCAACCACGAGTCGCCGTCAACGTCGCTATCTCAAGTTCCCCTCCCTCGTATTCCTCAAATCGCTGTATGAAGTGTCTTCCATAACGGTGATAGTCCTCGACGGATATATCCGTCCGGTCCGGTACGGGGTTGTCGTCCAGCGAATTGAGAAGCGAAAGCTCCCGGTTCAGCACGGTGCGACCATTCCTGCGATTCCCCACCGCAAGAAGTTCACCTTCCTTGCGTCTGCCGTTTAACATTTCTAAGAGGTTAAAGAACGGAACTTCACCCTCTCCCATAATGATAAAATCAACATTAGGGTCGTTTAGAGCCGCTTCCGGAGAGATTGTGGGATATGCTCCGCCCATAACTACAATTCGATTCTTCTTTAGAAGTCCCGCAAGTCGATGCGCCACGCCGCTCGTGTAGTGGAACAAGCAGCTTATACCCACAAGGTCGGGGTCAAACTCGTCCACTCGTGCCATGAGTTCTCTCTCTGCCTCCGCTACACCATTCAATTGCCTGAGCGCGATGCCTTTTATGGCGATAAGATTCGCATCAAACACTCTCACTTCGTAGCCGCGCGGTTTGAGGTACGCGGAAAGGTATCCGAGACCGAGTGGGGCTTCAGTAATGTGCCCTTTGCGCCGTACCACTTCCACGTCATAATCACCTCCTGAAATAAGAAAGGGTTGGATCAACGCAATCCGATTAATGCTTTTCATCTACTCCTCCTATCTTGTAATATTCTGTATCTCGTAGTACCACTTGATGCTTGATGGGTCAAGTAGTATTATCAGAAAATGATGAAGATTCAAAAAGTCACTCCTTCATGCAATCTTGCGACTGTACGGGATGGTCGTGGCGGTATTTTCACCTTTTACCCCAAAAAGCCTATTGTTGAGTTCAACTTCCAGTTCATCAACAAAAATACACTCCGGGGCAATCACTATCACCCAGAATTCGATGAATACTATCTCTTCACTGACGGGAATGGCGTCGTCGTGAGTAAGGATGATAACGGCAAGGAAGAGTTTATCTACGTCGGCGCGGGTGATTGTGTCTATATCCCCCAAGGCGTTTCGCACGTCACGTACGCCATCACTGACATCAAGTACGTTACGTTCCTCACGAAGAAATGGGACGACTGCGAACGCCCCATCGTGAAAGAGAATCTCGGTATGGGTTCTACGAGCGGACCTGCGGCTCCGGTAGCGGGACAATAAATTTCCCCCGATAGCCTTTTTCTTTCAGCTTCGGTATCAGCTCGTCGGTAATCTGCCACGAGAAAAGCAGTACATATTCCGGCTGGTCTTCGAATAGTTTTGTTTCGTCAAGCACCGGGATGAGCGTCCCCGGCACATACTTATTCATCTTGTGCGACCCCTTGATCTCGAGGGTGCAGTCCACGACGTTTTCGTCGATGCCGACGTAATGAATGAGCGTCGTGCCGCGCGACGGCGCACCAATGCCATACACGCATTCTCCCCGCTCTTTGATGCCGTTCAGGAGCGCCATAAGCTGCAGTTTCGCCTGCGTGGCACGGTCTCTGAAGATATGCAAACTCTTCATGTCGGTCACCACCGACTTCTCCGCCGCGAGCATCTGCGCAACGGAATCTTTTACCGGGTATATCCCTTTCCGCGCCGCATATACCCGTATGGAGCCGGCATGCGAGGGTATGTTCCGCGCATGAATGACTTCGAACCCGTGATGCTCCAGAAGGTATTTTATGCTGTGGAGTGAATAGTGACGCAGATGCTCGTGATATATTGTATCGAACTGGTTCAGCTCAACGACCGCTTTCAGGTAATGTACTTCGATAACGAAGATGCCGTCGTCCGCCAGAAGGTTGTATATCAGGTCGGTGATTTCGTTCACGTTATCGATGTGAGCGAACGCATTCGTTGACGTTATGAGCTTCGGCCGGCCGTATTCCCGTTCCACGCGTTCCGCGATGTCCTTCGTGAAATAATCCAGGATAGTCGGGATGCCACGCTCGATGGCAAGCTTTCCGATGTCCTCTGGGGTGATGCCGAGGACGCGGTGATGGTCCTTGAAGTTGCTCAAGAGATTTCCGTCATTCGAGCCGATATCAACTACAAGGTCGTCGGTCCCCAGTTTAAAAAGCGATGTGTACTCGCGGTATAACTCGGCGAAATTGTCGCGCAGGAGCTTTGTTGTCGAAGACGTGTACGGATACGATGCAGGGAACACAATCTTCGGGTCGACGATATATCCTGACTGTACGAGGTGGCAACGCGGACAATATACTACTTCCGCGGGATAACTCGGTTCTTCTGTCGGACGTTCACCGATGTCCTTGAAGTCATTGACCGGCGGCAAGTATCCGAGAAAGAGCACTGATTCGAGATGCTCGTTCCCGCATATCTGGCACCGCTCGACGACCCGGGATGCCGCTTCGTCCGCCTGCTTTACTCCGTTTTTCATCCTGACCGTCTCCGGCCCCTTTCTCAGATACGTCGTCGCAAAGACGTACCAATACCAGCGAAGATAATGCGGGAGCCATTTCTTGAGGTTGAACCTGCTTTCCCCTTTCTCCCGACGATACCACTGAGCCGGTACTTCCGCTATTCCCCAGCCGAGGCGGTGGCACTTGGCGACGATCTCGATGGCGTATGTGAACCCCTCCGTTGATTCGACAGCCACCTCTTCGATGACTCTCCGCGAAAACAGCCGCAAGCCGTACGTTGCATCCGTCGCCGGCAGTCTTCCCAACCAGTGCAACAAGAATGAGGCAGTCCTCACGATGAGCGACTTGAGTTTCGGTCCCCCTTCCATATGGCCTCCCTTCGCGAACCGGCTTGCTACCACAACGTCGTTTCCTTGCTCGAAGAGATGATACATTCCATCGATGATTTTCACGTTGTACGCCTCATCGGCAGGATAAACGAGCACCGCCGGGGCTTCGCTTTTCTCAAAACCGGCCGTGATGGCACCATGCACGCCGCGCCCCTCGTTTTTCACGAGGATGACGGGCGACTGCAACGTTCCTTCCATGCGACGCACGACCGGCAGGGTATTGTCCTCTTCAAAATCGTAGCACATGAGCACTCGATAAGGCGTCTTAACGTGTTCTTCAAGCGCATGGAGTGTATCGGCAATGTTCCCCCCTTCATTGTATACGGGAATAACAATATCGAGTTTAATGTCGTTCATAGCCCAATGCTTCTTTTATACCCTCCCACCGCGTGAGGTCAAGTGATGCGTCGCGCGCCATCCGGTACGGCATATCCCTCACGACATCTTCGAACACGCAGGGTCTTAGTGAGGGCTTATATTCCCTGTATCGTTCGTAGTGCGATTTTCGCACTCCTCCTACATTCACGACGCCTGCTACATCGCTCCAAAAGAGCGCCGCAATCGCATCTGGTAATTCCTGGATTAACATTTTTGATGAATACATATCAGTCGCCGATGTTTCGAACGTGATTTTCTTCGGGTCGAAGAAACTGGTCCGTATGATGCACGCGTTGGGTAACGTCATCACCGCGCATTCTCCG
>CAYYYM010000021.1:0-9130 GCA_964476325.1 uncultured Candidatus Saccharibacteria bacterium
CAAGGCAGAAACAAAACACCACGACAAGCGTGGCATTTTGTTTCTGCTCTGGGGGCGGGATTCGAACCCGCAACCTAGTGCTTAACAGGCACCCGCGCTACCATTGCGCCACCCCAGAATATGCCTCTTTTTACGAAGCTTCATATAGTGTAGCGAGGGGTAACCTGATTATCAAGCCGCGTAAGATTAATATACGTAGCTGTCGATGACGTCCCCTTTCGCGTTGATAAGGCGGACCCAGTCGTGACGGGGGTCAAATACTTCGCTCGCATTCACCCACACACGCCACTCGTTGTCCAAAATCTCGTCGCCGCTGAAGCTCTCGTAGCAGTGGTCGATGGTGAAAAATCCATAGACGAATTCGCGGCACGCGTTCCCCTCTTCGCCGCGCCACTCGTTCGTCACCGCCGGGTCCGGCAGTTCGCACCGGCTCAAGCTCCGGATATAGTTCTGGCACCAGCCGGCGAGCGTCTGATACGTTGCATCGCGCGTCGGCAGCGGGCACTCGTTCGGCAAAGACATATCGTACCGCTCGTTGAGATATCCCATGCACTTATTCACCCGGAAATTGTACCCGATGGGGCTCATACTCCCCGCATAGAGCGTCAGGTAGGTACCGGGCTCAAGCACGATGTCGCCCTCGGTATTCACGCCGTCCACCTGGTACATCCGCACGGCTTCGGGGAGATAGAGGCGCCGCTCGTTCGTCTGGAGCATCCAGCCGGTAACGTTGACGCGCTCGCCCGCGTTCAGCTTGGTCCGCAGCGTGACGCGCGCGCTCAAGCCGTCCGAAGAGCGGGAAACGCCGGAAATATACACCGCGCCCTCGCGCTCCGCCGGGGGCGTCACGGCTTCTCCGCCGCCGGATACGCTTCCTGTCGTCCCCGCTGGCGGCTCGCTCGTCGGTCCCTGCACCGACGGCTCCGAACCGCCGGAGAGCCCATTTGCGCCAACGGTGATCTCGGGTCCGTTCTCCGTACGAAGCGCTAACTGCTGAAGCTGCGCCTTGAAAATGGTGCTCCCCGCGAAAATAAGCACCGTGACGATGATAAACAGGATAACGATGTTCGCCTGCCCCCGCATAGTATCCATCATACTGCGGCTACTCCTTCAGTGCCACCGTCAAATCGGCAACGTTGATGCCGGTCGGACCGGTCAGAATCGCATCACCGACCGCCTCGAAGAAACGGAATGAATCGTTCCGCGCGAGGTACTCGTCCGGGTCAAGGCGCAACTCAGCCGCGCGCCGCACCGTGAGCACATCGCCGAGGGCACCCGCGTGCTCCCCGTTGTCCCAGCCGTCGGACGCGAGCGCGGCGATAAGCTCGCCCCCGCGGAGCGCCCCCAGCGCGCCCAAAACAAGCTCTTGATTCCTGCCTCCCGTCCCGTCTCCCGCGATGGTCACCGTCGTCTCGCCGCCGTAGAGGAACGCCGAGTGTGCCGGTGCGTCGTGCAGCGCCTGTGCGGCGCGCTTCCCGAGCTCGCGCGCCTCCCCCGTCACGCAGGAATTGCATACCGTCGCGTGAAACCCGAGCGCTTCCGCCCGCTCCTGCATCGCCTCAAGCGCAAGCTTGTTCGATACGAAAAGGATGTTCGTGACATACTCGAAATACCGCGCCTCCTTCGGCGTCTCCAGAAGCTTGCAGCCCTTCATGCCGCAGGTTTCAAGCACGCGGTACTTCGCGAGAACGGCGCTCGCCTCGTCGAGCGTCGTCTCGTCCCGCACCGTCGGTCCCGAGGAGATAAACTGCAAGTCGTCGAGCGGCACGTCAGAAAAAACGAGCGCGATGCTCCGCGCGGGGTACGCGTGCTTCGCCAGGTTCCCGCCCCGCGCCCGGGACGTATGCTTGCGTACCGTATTGATTTCCTCGATGGTCGCCCCTTCCTTGAAAAGGACCTCGAGCATCCGCTTCTCGTCGTCCGCCAAGAGCTCGTCGGAATCGTAGAGGAGAGACGACCCCCCGCCTGATATGACGAAAAGCACCCGGTCCGCCGCCCCCAGGCCGTCAAGGAACGAGATGATGGCCTGCGACGCTTCCTTGTTCGCCGCCGAAGGGAAGGGATGCGTCCCGCGGTAATAATGCAGCTTCTTGAAAGATGCCGTCTCGTCGATGCCGAGCACGATGCCGCCCGCAAGCCGCTCCCCGAGCGCGCCCTCAAGCGCGCGCGCCGCGGGAACGGCACACTTGCCGACGGCGACCGCGTACAGTCCGCCCGCGCCGAGCGGGAACTCCCTGTCATCCACCCGCACCGCCCCGTCCCGAACAGAGACGCGCCGACTCACGGCGCTTGACGTCTCGACGGCGGCAAGGCCCGCTTCAAAAATGTCGCGCGCGGCGCGCCGGAGCTCGCTGCGCTCGAATATGTCCCCGTTTCGTATCATGGCGCCCACTGGCAGGTTTTCCCCGCGCACCGGCACGAGAGCCCGTACGCCGCCGCGTCATAGCACGCCCGCCACTCGCAGGTGGTTATCTGCTCCCCTTCATCCGCCGACTGACACACCTGGGAGGAACACCCCGTTACCGTGCAATCGCTGTCCGCTGCACAAGCGCCGAACGTAGAGATGCCGCAAAAGGCGGCGTCGGCGACGTTGCCGCCCCTTTCCGACGGCGCATTCGCAATCTCGCTCCCTCGGAATATGAGCCATCCGCCGACGATAACAACCGCGCCGAGCGCCACGAGCACCAAAACGTTGACCTTCGTCATTATTCTCATTATACCCCAGAGGACATTGACTCCAAAATCAACGACGACTAAATTGATTGTCGTCAAGGCTCGGCGTAGAATAAGTAAAACCCGCCCCTAGCTCAATTAGGCAGAGCAGTCGGCTTTTAACCGAAAGGTTCTGGGTTCGATTCCCAGGGGGCGGACAATATACGAATATATCGGCACCTCTCCCTCTTTATGAATCACTCGGACGGCGTTCCATCCCGGGATTGGGAACGCATACGAAACGACCCGCGTTCCCGGCTTGAGCTGCGCGAGAAGTACTGTTTTGAGCTTCTCCATCACGCGCGGCATCAAAAAGAAAAAGACAACGTCGGCATCGCGTATGTCGGCGCGATAGAAATTTCTCATATGCAGCGCCCACTCGCTTCGCGCCCCGCGCCTGAGCCGCAACCACGTCACCGCGTAACAAAGCGGCGAAAGTTCGAACCCGACGACGCTCGCAACGCCCCGTGCGGCAACCGCCGTTATCACACCTCCCATCCCTGTCCCCAGCTCATAGAACATCTCATTCTTTTTGAGGCCGGCAAGTTCAAGGATGTCGCCAATCTGGGAACTTCTCGACGGGGCGGGCGGCGCCCCGATGACCGACGCATAAGCCGTGGGGACGACTATCACAAGGAGAATAAGAAGTAGTATTTCCATTGCGGAAACGCCTCACGTCAGTCGCAGCGGCTGTAGCCGCAGGCAGGGCAGGACATACACCCCTCTTTCATCTGGAGCGGCTCGCCGCACTCGGGGCAGCCGGGCGCCATGCCGTAGTCGGCCATCTCGCGCTGCTCGCCTGCGTGCGCCTCAATGGACACTTCCACCCGTTCCGTAAACGATTCGAGTGTTTCCCCGGAACCCGTCTCTAAACGTTTCTGTTCGTCGGGAAACCCTCCGTCGCCGTGGATTTCCAGCACCTGTGCGATTGCATCGGGGAGAGAATACACCTTGCCGCGCTCCGTGAAAGCGGGCATCGGTCCTCGGATGCCTTTCAGGTGGTCGATGATTTCCGACACATCAATTCCCGAGCGGAGCGTGAGCGAGATGAGCCGGCAGATGGCCTCCCCTTGCTCCTGCATAAACCCGCCGGTTTTCCCGATGGTTGCGAACACTTCAAACGGCTCTCCGAATTCATCGTCGTTCACGGTGACATAGAGCGTCCCGTACCCCGTCTTCATCTTATACGTCGCGCCGCGCATGATGTCCGGCCGCTTGCGGGGAATCGCCTTCGACCGCGTCGCTTCGCCCGCCGCTTCCGGCGCTGCGGCACCGCCCGCTTCATGCTTCACGCCCGTGGCAACGGAGATGATTTTATCCTTATCCTTCCCGAGCGTGAGAATCTGCACTTGCCGGCTGCCGTCCCGGTACACCGTGCAGCTCTTCACCTTCAGGCTCCAGGCGAGGATGAGGCTCTGTTTCACGTCCTCCCGCGTCGCGTCGTTCGGCAAATTGATGGTCTTGGAAATGGAGTTGTCGACGACGGACTGGAATGCCGCCTGCATGCGGATATGCGCCTCCCCCGGTATGTCCATGGCGGTGACAAACGTCTCGCGAATGGACTTCGGCAGGTCGGTCAGGTGCCGGATAGTCCCCTTCGCCGCCACTTCGTCGCGTATTTTCCCGATGCGCGTCTCGTCGTATCCCAGCCCTTCGAGCGCCCGCCTAAAGTGCTCGTTGAGATACGCATACTGCTCGCCGTCCTTGTCCTGCTTGATGAACGAGAGTGCGAAATTCGGCTCGATGCCCGACGAGGTGTCGGAGAACATGGAAATGGTCCCGGTCGGCGCTACGGTCGTGAGCGCCGCGTTGCGGCGGTTCCCCTCCGGGAAAATACTCTCCCGATAGTTCGGGAACGCCCCCTTGTCCTTCGCCAGCTCTTCGGACATCCCTTCCGCCGCTTTCTGAACCGCGCCCATCACGCGCACCGCAAGCTCCCGCCCCGCTTCGGAATCGTACGGGACGCGGAGCTGGTAGAGCATGTCGGCGAATCCCATGACGCCGAGCCCGATGCGCCGGTTGCGGCGCGCCAGCTCGTTCAATACCTCGACGGGGAAATCAAACCGGTCGATAACGTTGTCGAGGAACCGCGTCACGGCGCGCGTCACGTCGCGCAGGTGCGAGTAGTCGACCTTCCCGTCCCGCACGAACGGCGCCAGGTTGATGGAGCCGAGATTGCAGTTGTCGTACGGGTGCAGGAACTGCTCGGCGCAGGGGTTCGATGACTGGATGTCGCCGAGTCCCGGTAGAGGATTTTTCCGGTTCACTTCGTCGATAAAGACGATACCCGGCTCGCCGTTCCCCCACGCATGCTCGACCAGAAGGTCGAAAAGCTCGCCGACCGTGATGTCAACGTCCTCCACGCTCTGTACGATGCCGTTCGCGTTGCGGAAAACCTTCCGCGGCTTCACCCGCTCGCCGTTCCACGTGCAATACCAGAGCTCGTCCGGCGCATGCACGACACGGTCCATAAACGCATCCGTCACCTTCACCGAGATGTTGAAGTTCGCAATATTGCCCTCGACCATCTTCGCCTGGATGAAATCAAGAATGTCGGGATGGTCGACGCTCATCATCGCCATGTTCGCGCCGTGGCGTCCCTGCTGCTTGATGGTGCCGAACGCTTCGTTGTACACGTGGAGGAACGACACCGGACCGCCGGCGTGTCCCTCCGAGCTGATGGTCCGGCTCATCGCCGGCCGCAATTCGTCGAGCGCGAATCCCAAACCGCATCCCGCCTGCTGCAGAAGCGCCGCGTCTTTCAGCGTCGAGAAAATACTCTCCATCGAGTCGTGTATCGGCAAAACGACGCAGTTCGCGATGAGCCGCGTCTTCGCGCCCGCGTTCGTGAGCGTCCGCCCGCCGGGCGTAAACTCCTTGCGCGCCATGATGCCGAAGAACGTGTCCTCAATTTCTTTCACGAACGCGTCGTCGCGACCGTAGTCCTTCTCGACGGACGCGATGTCGTGCGCGACGCGGTGCAACATCCCCGCCGGCGTCTCCTGCGCCCCGTCCGGCTTCGTCCGGAAGTATCGCTTGCGCATGATGCGCAGGGCGTTCTCCGAAAAGGAGTTGTTCACGACCTCGTCCGACGGTATGGGATATGAAGGGTATGGTGTGTGCGTCATACACCCTCATTGTACCCGAGGCGCAACCCCTTGCCGCAAACGCGGCACGCGTGTTGCGGCGTGCCGATGGGTATGAGGTATCGGAGCCCCTGCTCCGTTATCCACACGGGGTTATTTTTTCTTCTTGCGCATGAACGCCGGAATGTCCAGATAATCATCTTTGGCGACATCCCGCCGTTTTTCGGTCTTTTCCTTCTCTTCCCTCGAATCCGCGCGCGTCACTTCTTCTATGATACCCTCTTCCCCTAAATCGGCGTCAAAAAGTTTGGGAATGCCCCCACCTTTCGTGCTCACCAAATGATTGAATCCGGTCGCGATAACCGTCACTTTAATCTCTTTATCTTTGAGCGCCCGGTCGTAGTACGCGCCGAAGATGATTTGCGCATTCGGGTCGAGATTCGTCACGATCGATTTCGCGATGGTATGCACTTCCGACATCGTCAGGTCTCTGCCGCCGGCGATGCTGAAGAGCAGACCCTTCGCACCGTCGATGGACGCCTCGAGGAGCGGCGAATTCACCGCCGCCTGCACCGCGCGGACGCTCCGGTCTTTGCCGGACGCGCGGCCGACGCCGATGAGACTCGCTCCCTTGCCGCGCAAGACGGCATCGATGTCCGCGAAGTCAACGTTGATAATGCCCGGCATGTTGATGAGTTCCGCGATGGCGTCAATCGCGTGCTTCACGATGTCGTCAACGACGGCAAACGCTTTCAAAATCGGCATCTCGCGGTCAACGACGGAAAACACCCGGTCATTCGCGACGATGACGAACGCATCCACGCTTTCGCGCAGCCGCTCAATCGCCTCCTGCGCAATCGTCATGCGCCGCGTGCCCTCGAACTGGAAGGGCTTTGTCACGATGCCGATGGTGAGTATCCCCTTCTGTCGCGCGATGTTGGCGATGACCGGCGCCGCCCCGCTCCCCGTGCCGCCGCCGAATCCGGCAACGACAAAAACGATGTCTCCCCCTTCGAGCATCTCCCCGATCTCGGAGCGATTCTCTTCGGCGGCCTGCTTGCCGATGTCCGGATTCATGCCGGCGCCCAACCCTCTCGTCAGCGCCTTGCCGATGTGCACTTTGCGGTGCGCCGACGTCTGCTCGAGGTCCTGCACGTCGGTGTTGATGGCGATATACTCCACGCCCCGCACGTGGTGCTGCTCCCGCATGCGGCTGATGACGTTGCCGCCGCCCCCGCCGACGCCGACCACCTTGATCTTCGTGATGCCATCGCCGCGGCGTCGCCGTTCGCTCGCACCGTTCTTCCGCGACGCGGACCGGGCCGGGCGCCGCGCTCCCTTCCGGACCGGCGCATCACCCGCCTGCACTGCACGGGACGTTCCGGTCTTTGCCTCCTTCTCCTTTGTCTTCTTACTCTTCTTCTTTTGAGCCATGGTGTACTACGGTATCAAATTCCTAAACACGCGCTTCGCGAATGACGGCAGGTCGGAAACGCTCTTCGCGGACTGTTCCTCCCCCTCCCACGTCGCGAGCCCGACGGCGCCTGCATAAACCGCGTCCTCTATCCGCGCGCGGTGGGAAGGATTCATGATTTCAAACCCCGCCGCATCCGGGAACCCCCGGCTGGCCGGCAGTTTTAGCTTCGCTTTCGCGAATTCCTCGAGCCCTTTCAGCTTGGCGCCGCCGCCGACAAAGACCGCTCCTGCGGGAAGCTGGATGGACTTCCCGAACGAATCGATTTCATTATGAACCCAATCCAGTATCTCTTCAACCCTGACTTCGATGATCTCGGAGAGGAACCGGTGCGATATTTCCGCCGCACCTTCGGCGGCGGGGTCGAGCTCTTCGAGCGAAATTTTCTCCTTGCGCGAGATGGTGTCGGGCGCCGCGTTCCCGTACTCGAGCTTGAGCTTCTCCGCGACGTCTATCGGCAGGCGGAGACCGACGGTGATGTCGTTCGTGATGTGTCCCGCGCCGACCGGTATGCTACCGGTCTGCACCAGCTTTCCCTCCTCGTACACCGCGAACGACGTCGTGCCGAACCCGATGTCGATGAGGAGCGCGCCGAGTTCCCGCTGCCGCTTCGAGAGCACGCCTTCGGCGGACGCGATGGGAGAGAAGATGACGCCCCGTACCGACGCGCCCGCCCGGTGCACCGTATCAACGAGCGTATCAATGTGCGGCGCAAACCCCTCGACGATGAGCGCGTCAACCGCCAGGCGGTTTCCCGTCATGCCGACGGGATTCCGGATGTCCCCGATTTCATCGACAAAAAATTCGGATACGACGTTATGCAGTACCCGATAGTTGTGCGGCAGCTTGACCATCGACTCCGCGTCCTGCCGTACGCGCTCGATGTCGTCCTGCTGAATTTCCTGGTCCGCCCGGGCAACGGCGACCGCCGCATGCGACAAGCGGGAACGGATGTGGCTGCCGTCAACCGAAAGCATCACGTTGTCGGCCGCGCGGCGGCTCACGTGATTCACGTCCGCCATGACGCCGCGGATGACGGGAAGCAGTTCGTCGCCATCGACGACGATTCCCTTCCGGACACCCTTCGACGGGACGCTGAACGCGGAGAGGAGCTTCACCGACGCGCCGCCCTTCGGCGCGCGACGCCGTTCAACGACGACGCACTTTACGGACGACGAACCAATGTCAAGACCGGTAACGATGTGGGACATGGGTGAGGAATTACATCTCGATTTCCAGATGGTTGAGCGCCTTTTGCTCTGCTTGTTCCATCTCCATAGTATCACGTTCGCTCTCGTGTGTGTAGCCGAGGAGGTGCAGGAGCCCGTGGAGCGCGAAGCGGACGATGTGCTCCCCCCGGCGGGAGATGGTATCCGGCGCGAGGAGGATTTCGCCGAGGTGCGGGACCGGTGACGCGTTTCGTAACCCCACCGGGACGTCGCGTTCGGCGAAACTCAAGACCGTCGTCGGTTCATCCTTCCCCCGCCGCTCCCGGTTCACCCGGCGCATCTCCTCGTCGGGAACGAGCGCGACGGATACCGTCCCGGCAGCGCCGAAAAAACGAAGCGCCTCTTCCAGCGCTTCCTGTACCTGCATCCGCATCCCCCCGTATGCCGCGTCAGTGGCGGCCACCTCGACGAGGCGGTTCTTTTCCATACCGGCGGAGCTGCTTCAACTCCTCAACCTTTCGCACGCGATAGAGGGCCGACTTGCGCCGCTTGTTCTTGTTCTCGGGGCGCGAGAAATAGCGCCGCTTCCGCGCTTCGGCCATGATACCGCTCTGCCGCACCCGCTTGTTGAAGCGGTACAGCATCGCGTTGAAATGCTCTCCTTTTCGCTTTCGAACGGTAAGTGGCAT
>CAYYYM010000022.1:0-8846 GCA_964476325.1 uncultured Candidatus Saccharibacteria bacterium
AGCCGGCGGACGAGAAACAAGATGCGCTGCTATGAATCCCGATAGTGTCAATCCGTACTATCGGATGGTGTGGCGAGAAAAAACTATGTCAAAGTCGAGGGACGGGGTAGTAAGAATTAGTCACGGGTGTGCGAGCACACCCTGACACTATCGGGATGAAGAAAACGGTGGTGCTGGCAATCCTGGACGGCTGGGGGATCGGGCGGCGGGATGAGAGCAACGCGATATATCTCGCGAACCCCGAGACGGTGCAGTGGATCGAGGCAAACTATCCCGCCGGCGCGCTGAACGCGAGCGGCGTCTCCATCGGGCTCCCCTGGAACGAGGAGGGCAACAGCGAGGTGGGGCACCTGACCTTGGGTGCGGGACGGGTGCTGGAGCAGCACTATCTCAAAATCACGGGGGCGATTGAGCGGGGGGAGTTTTTCAAGAACAAGGCGCTCCAGGGCGCTTTCGAGCACGCGCAGGAGACGGGCGGCGCGGTGCACCTCATCGGTCTCCTCACCGATACGGCGGTGCACGCCTCGCTCGAGCATCTCTCGGCGCTGCTGCGGCTCGGCGAAGCGTACCGCGGCGTCGCAGTTTATCTGCACCTTTTCACCGACGGGCGCGATACGTCGCCGAAGGCGGCGCGGCAGCTCCTCGGCAAACTGGAGGAATATACCGCCCGGTACGGCGTCGGCACCGTCGCCTCAATCGGCGGCAGGTACTACGGGATGGACCGCAACGAAAACTGGGACCGGACGGAGGTGGCGTACCGGGCGATCATGGGAAAGGCGGAAGTCATGAGCATCGACGATGCGCTCCAGCGTGCGTACGACAAGGGTCTAAGCGACGAGTACGTCTACCCTGTGAGCGTCGCCGCCGAGCAGGGCGGCGGACGGCCCGTCAAGGACGGCGATGCGGTTATCTTCTTCAACTTCCGGGAGGACCGGATGCGGCAGCTCTCCGCCGCATTCATCGACCCTCGCTTCAGCCACTTCGCCGTCGAGAAGCCCGCCGATGTCTATATCGCGCTCATGACGGACTACTACTCGGACCAGAAGAAGATGCCGGGCGCGGCGCACGTCGCCTTCTCGCGGGAACTCGTGAGAAACACGCTCGGCGAGGTCCTGGCGAATTCCGGCATGCTCCAGCTCCGGGTTGCGGAGACGGAGAAATACGCGCACGTCACGTACTTTTTCAACGGGCTCCGGGAGAAGCCCTTCGAGAACGAATACCGGATACTCATCCCCTCGTCGAATGCCCGCAGCTACGCCGACGAGCCGGCGATGCAGGCGAAAGCGATTACCGACCGGCTCATCGTCGGTCTCGGGAACGGCATTTACGATTTCATCCTCTGCAACTACGCGAATGCGGACATGGTGGGGCATACGGGCAACGTGCGGGCGACCGTCGAGGCGGTCCGCGTCGTTGACGCCGAGCTGAACCGCCTCGTCCGCGCGGTGCTCGCCGGCGGGCACGTGCTCGTTATCACCGCCGACCACGGGAACGCGGAAACCGTCTTTAACACGGAGACGGGCGAGCCGGACACCCGGCACAACGCGAACCCGGTGCCGCTCTACATCGTCGGGGAAGCGTTTCAGGGGAAGAAGCTTGGGGAAACGAAGGATGAAGTCGTCGGACTCCTCTCCGACGTGGCACCCACGGTACTCTCGCTCCTCGAGCTCGCGATACCGCCCGAGATGACGGGGACGGTGCTCCTGTAACGGCGATTGCGGAACGTGTAACAAGGGTGTATCATAAGGGGCAATGTATAAAACGTCGATTAACATTACCTCATTAACCTATGTTGGAATCAATAAACCCCATTTTACTGGGGGGTGGGATTATCGTGGGAGCCGTGCTCGGCTACGTGCTCCGGAAACGGCTCGTCGCGACGAAGCGGGGGAGCCTGGAGGCAGAATTTGACAAGCGCAAGCAGGAAGCGGAAGAGGAGTCCAAGCAAGTTGTTCTCAAGGCGCAGGACAAAGCCGCATCCATCCTCGCGGCACTCCAGGAAGAAGAGCGGGAACGCAAGAAGGAGCTGCGCCGGCACGAAGAGCGACTCAATAAGAAAGAGGACGCCCTCGAGGCGGAGCGCGGGCAGCTGAAAGCGGAAACGGAACAGTGCGCGTCCCGGGAACGCGAACTCGGGGAGCGCGAACACAAGCTCGCGGAAACGGAAGAGCAGGCGCTCCATGAGATGGAACGCGTCTCGGGCATGAGCCCCGACGAGGCCCGGCATGAACTCATCGAACGCGTCAAGGAGGAATACCAGGGGAACTTAGCGGAAGAAGTTGTCCGCCTCGAACGCGACCGCAGGGACGAGCTCGAACAGAAAGCGCTCGACATCATCACGAGCGCGATACAGCGCAGTGCGCGCTCGTACATCGGAGACATCACGACGAGCGTCGTGCCGTTGCCGGACGATGACATGAAGGGGAAGGTCATCGGCCGCGAGGGGCGGAACATTCGCGCGTTCGAGCGGCTGACCGGCGTGGAGGTCATCGTCGACGAGGCACCCGAGGGCATCGTCCTCTCGTCCTTCGACCCGCTGCGGCGGGAAATCGCGAAAGTAGCCCTCACGAAGCTCCTGAAGGACGGACGCATCCAGCCGGCCCGCATCGAAGAGAAAGTTGAGGAGGCGAAGAGCGAAGTCGACGAGCTCATCTACAAGGCGGGGGAGGACGCGGCGTACGAAGTCGGCATTCTCGACCTGCCCCGCGAACTCGTGGAGGTGCTCGGCAGGCTCAAGTTTCGCACGAGCTACGGCCAGAATGTCCTCCTGCACTCCGTGGAGATGGCTCACATCGCCGCCGCCATCGCGGCGGAGCTCGGCGTGGATGTGGAGGTGACGAAGAAAGCGGCGCTCCTGCACGACATCGGCAAGGCGATTGACCACGATGTGGAGGGAACGCACGTGGAGATCGGGCGGAAGCTTCTCAAAAAGTACGGCATCGCGGACGAGGTCGTCAAAGCCATGGAAGCGCACCACGAGGAGTACCCGTTCTCGACGCCCGAGTCGTACATCGTCGCGGCGGCGGACGTCATATCTGCAGCGCGGCCGGGTGCGCGCCGGGAGACGCTCGAGAAGTATCTCAAGCGGCTCGAGGAAATCGAGCGGGTAGTGAACGACTTCGAGGGGGTGCAGAAATCGTATGCCGTGTCCGCGGGACGGGAAGTGCGCGTCTTCGTCGTGCCGGAGAAAATCGACGATTTCGGGGCGCTCACGCTCGCGAAGAAGATCGCCGACAAGCTCCAGACGGACGTCAAATATCCCGGAGAAATAAAGGTTACCGTCATCCGGGAGGTAAAAGCCGTCGAATACGCCCGGTAACGCTCTTCGGGCTGGTTCGTTTCACCTTATGAAGCCACACGAAGACAAGCTGGTCACGGCGGCGAGGCGGGGGGATGCCCAGTCGTTCGGGAAACTGTACGACCGGTATGTTTCTCCCATCTACCGCTTCGTGCTCCTGCGGGTCGGCAACCGCGCACAGGCGGAGGACCTGACGCAGGAGGTCTTCACCAAAGCGTGGCGCAGCATCCGCACCTATAAGAAGCGGAAGCACATCCCCTTTAAAAGTTGGCTGTACCGGATCGCGAACAATACGGTCATCGATTATTACCGGACGGAACGGGACCACGCGGACGTGGAGAGCGCGGAAGTCGTCGAATACGTGACGACGGAGTTCTCCGAGACGGCCGTCGACGACAAGGCGAGGATTGCCGCAGTGTATGAAGCGCTGCAGTACCTGACCGACGTGGAACGACAGGTTATCACGATGCGGTTCATCGAAGAACTGTCGGTGCGCGAGGTGGCGCTCGTCCTGGGGAAACGGGAAGGGACCGTGCGGGTGATGCAGTACCGGGGCCTCAAAAAATTGCGAACGCATGTACGAGAACATTAAGACATCGCTGAAACAGCTGCGGAATGTCCGGCCGGACGGGGATTTTGTGTACCACACGAGGGCGCAGGTTCTCGCGGGCCGCGGGCCGCGCGTCGTGTCGCCGTTCCTGACGGCGGCGGGCGGCGTGGCGTTTGCCGCGTTCGCGATGCTTCTTGTCACGCTGCTTTTCAACCCGACGCCGCCGACCGTGTCGGCACTCGATACGGGGGCGCTCGAGAACGAGTTTCAGGGGCTCAAACTGGACCTGCAGCTGCAAAAGCTTGACTATAACCAGGAAGTCCACGACACCATCACGACGGCGCTCGTGGAAATAGAAGGGGAGACAAACCACCTGAACGAGCAGCTCATAGAGTCCGAGAACGACCTCATCGGCACGCTGACGGCGAGTTCGTCGGAGCAAATCGACACGCTGCTCAACAGAGTTTTGGAATAATTGCATTTGTGATTTCACCATGACATTGCGTACGCTTACCTCTTACCTCTGTGCCGCATTTGTCGCGCTTGCCGTCGCGGGCGTGCCGGTTACGCGCGCTGCCGAGACGGGAGCCGTGCAGGACACGAAGCAGATGACGAAGACGCTCGCGGGCGCGAAGGATGAGGGTTCGTCGACGTCAACCGACCTGGGATTCCGCATCGAGACGTTCAAGCAGGTCGTCGGTCTCGCGGCGAGCGAGACGGAAGAGCTGCGGGTCCAGGTGCTCTCGGCGGAGCGGACGGACGAAATCGCCTCGACGACGCGCGCCTGGCGCAACAGCGTCATCGCGCGACTCGATGAGGCGCTCGCCTTTTACGACGACGAGAAGCAGTATCTCTCGAGCCATGAGGGGGCGCTCACGCTTGAGAACGTGCAGGAACGGGCGAAGACGTTCAAGAAATGGCGGGACGACGTGTACGCGCCCCTCTACCAGGAGGCCGCCGGGTACGTGATGCTGCACAAAGGGAAGCAGGTGCTCGCCGTCGCGGCGGAGCGATGGAGGGGAATCAGCAAGGATATGGACGTGCTGAAGAAGGCGGGATTTCAGATGAAGGATTTGACGCCGCTTTTCGCGAGCTCGACCGCGTACCTCAAGCACGCGGAAGACGCCTACACGCAGGCGGAGAGTTCGTTTCGGGCACAGTATATGGCAACGACGACGGCGGGCGCGGCGACGAGCACGGAAGCCGCGGCACGCGCGAGTGCTTCAGTAGCGATACCGGCGACTGGAAATGCATCGTCCTCGGCGGATATTCCGCTCGACGATGTCGGATACAAGGAGTGGTCAATAAAGGATCTGATAAGAGAATCCTTCCAGAACGTGAAGGATGCTTATCAGATTTTTATTGAAATGAGCAGCTTGGTGAGGAAGCTGCTGTAACACAAAAAAGGTCGAGCTTGTGCGAACAAAAACGTTTCGACCAAATCCAGCCGGTCCAATGGACCGGCTGGACTTTTTAATTCTTAAACAAAAATACGGGAGTTGAACTCCCGTATTTTTACTGGGTTCCCGCTCCGCCAGTTGGCGGATACAGGGATAGCGCTCTGCGCTACTTTACGGCGTCCTTCAGCCCTTTTCCGGCGCTGAATTTCGGCGCCTTTGATGCGGCGATCTGGATGCGCTCGCCCGTCTGCGGGTTGATACCCATGCGTGCGGCGCGCTTCGTTACCCTGAAGGTACCGAAGCCCGTTATCGCGACTTCTTCACCCTTTGCCAGGGTTTTGGTGATGTTTTCAAACACGGCGTTTACCGCATCTTGCGCTTGCTTTTTCGTGTCCAGGCCCGCTTCTCTCATGACGGCCTCAACGAGTTCTTCTTTTTTCATAGCTTTTTGATTAACCGTTTACGGCAACCCCGACCTTTCCCCGGAAGAAGGGTTTCTCCCGGAGCATATTTATGGCTCTAGTATAGCATATTCGGGGCGTCCCGTTCAACACCGGCCGATATCTTGACGCTCGGTGGTGCAGCACGCAGAATGGATATATAATAGCGAGTGTAGTTTAGTGGCAGAACTTTTGGCTTCCAACCAAAGAGCGCGGGTTCGATTCCCGCCACTCGCACCCATGGATATCAGGAAATATAAGCGAACACTTTTCGTCTCCGGAGGAGCTGTCGGCCTCATCGCGGCCGCCGTTCTTTTCGGGCTGCGCCTCAACGGGGCGTATTCTTCGGCGCCGCCGCAGGAATACGCCTCTGCGTACCGGTCCATCGTCGCCCATGGGAAGCGCGTGACCGCCATGACCGCGGACGTCCAGCGTATCATCGCGGACGTCAACCGGCTGGATGCTTCGAACGAGACGGCAGCCGCGCTCGCGGACATCGAGCGGGCGCGCGCGAAGAATCAGGGCGCGAAGCAGGAAGCGCTCGCGCTCACGCTCGAGTTGCAGACACTCGTCGGGGAGCTGAATCAGAGCGCCAGTTTCGTGGAGAAGCAGGTGTTGTTCGGGACCATCGACCTGGAAATCAATCTCGTGAGGGAGTTCGTCGGCTATACGCAGGAGGTTGAGTCGTTCCTCGCGACGCTGAAGCAGGCGCTCTCTTCCGGCTCGTACGAGGACCGGAAGGCGGTGTATGAGGAAATGGCCGCCGTGAACGCCCGCATAGACGCCATCAACCGCCTCAATGCGGAATTCTCGAAGCGGGTCAGTTCGCCGGAGGGGGAATGAGCGCCTACGTCATCGGGGTGGACCCCGATAGTCATCGCGCCCGCGCGCAAGCGCGCACGAAGTGCCTGAAAGGGCGGGCTATGACTATCGGGGTGGACGAGGTCGGCAGGGGTCCTCTGGCGGGACCGGTGTGCGTCTGCGCCGTCGCCCTGCCGCCCCACTTCCGGTTTCGACGCGACGCGCCGGCCGTGCTGCGCGATTCCAAGCGGCTCACGGCGGCGGCGCGGGAGCGATGGCACGACTACATCCGACGCGATGAGCGCATCGCCTATGCCGTCGCGTTTGTGTCGCCGCGCGTCATCGACCACATGCATATCCACCGCGCGGCGAATCTCGCGGCGACGCGGGCCGTCAGGCGGCTGCTCGAACGCCGTATCGATGCGCCGGATGCACTCATTCTCACGGACGGGGCGCTGCACCTCAACGGCTGCATGCCGTTTACGGAGATTATCCGCGGTGACGAGACCGTCCGGGCGATACAGCTCGCATCCATCGTGGCGAAGGTTGCACGGGACCGCCGGATGGTCCGCCTCCACCGGACTTACGGCGCGTACGGATTTGACCGAAACAAGGGGTACGGGACCGCGGAGCACTGGCGGTGCATCGCGGCGCACGGAACCTGCGAGCTGCATCGGTTGACTTTTTGCACTTCACTCCGCGAGAACGAGCGGAAGCGAAGTAAGCGCGGCTAGAGAAGAGCAAACCGAGCACTCAAGGCATTGAGTGCTCGGTATCTTGGTGTATTGCTAAATTTACCCCTTTTCGTTATACTCAAGGGGTAAATTTAGATACACCTGATATGGCTGTTCCTAAGAAACACGGCACGAGGGGGAGAACGGGTAAGCGGCGTTCGCAGAAGACGGTGGCGCCGGTGACCAATTTGCGCCCCTGCCCGCAGTGCGGAGCGCCGGTTCTGCCGCATCGGAAGTGTCAGCACTGCGGCTATTACGCTTCACTCCGCGAGAACGAGCGAAAGCGAGGTACGAGCGGATAGAGGAGCGATAACCAAGCACTCAGCGCGCTGAGTGCTCGGTGCTCAAATTTATGGCAAACTTTACTTCGTTACGGATAACTCGTAAACTTTGATACATTTGACATGGCAACGAGGCATCTGTTGCGCACGATCGTTTTTCAATCTTTTTACGAATGGGATTTTTACGGGGGTAAGGTTCCCCTCCCTCAGATTCTCGAGCGGAATATGCACCGCTTCGGAGAGGATGTTGACGAACCCGAGTTTGCGTGGCAGCTCGCCAAGGGCATCGCGGAGCACAAAACCGAAATCGACCGCGTCATAGAGAAGGCGGCGCCCGAGTGGCCGCTCGACCACATCGCCATCGTCGACCGCAACATCCTGCGACTGGGGCTCTACGAGCTCATGTTCGGAAACCGGGAGGAGGTGCCGCCGAAAGTCGCGATTAACGAGGCAATCGAGCTGGCAAAAAACTACGGCGGTTCGAGTTCTTCCCGCTTCATAAACGGGGTTTTGGGAACGGTCTATCGGACGATGGAGGCGCAGGGACGCGGCGGGACGGAAGCCGACCGCGCGCCGGCTCCCGCTCCGGACCCGGAATGATAACAAACCGATGCTGGAAGCGTTTGAAGAGAAAATAAACGTTGTGTTCAAAGACCGGCGCCTGCTCACCGAGGCGCTCACGCACCGGTCATATCTGAACGAGCACCCGGATTGGAGCACGCCGCACAACGAGCGGCTCGAGTTTTTAGGCGACGCGGTACTGGAACTCGTCACGACCGAGTTCCTTTTCACGAAGTTCGCAACCGAGCAGGAGGGGAAGCTGACGAGAATCCGTTCGGCGCTCGTCAACCACCTGATGCTCGCGCAAGTCGCCCGGGAAATCGGGCTCGCGGACTATCTCTATATATCCAAGGGGGGAGAACAGTCGTCCGGCCGCGCCCTCGACGCGATTATGGGAAACGCGGTGGAGGCACTCGTCGGTGCCCTCTACCTCGACCAGGGATACGGCGTGGCGAAGCGCTTCGTCGAGCGGTTCGTCCTGACGCACGTCGACCAGGTCGTGGCGCAGGGTCTCTACCAGGACGCGAAAAGCTTGTTGCAGGAGGAGGTGCAGGAGAAGCTGCAGGTGACGCCGTCATATCGGGTCATCTCCGAAGAGGGGCCCGACCACGCGAAGACGTTCGTCGTCGGCGTGTATTTCGACGGTGATGTGGTGGCGGAGGGAACCGGCCCGTCGAAGCAGGAAGCGGAACAGGAAGCGGCGGAGAAGGCGCTCAAGACACTGGAATGAATCCCGATAGTGTCAAAACACACGATCGGACGTCGAATGACGAACAAGCAA
>CAYYYM010000023.1:0-8820 GCA_964476325.1 uncultured Candidatus Saccharibacteria bacterium
CATGATGTTCTTATATCTTATTCACTCAATAAAAGCTTATTGCTGTCAAACTGGAATTTGACTAATTCTACTATATCTTACTCTCCCTTTCCTGATTCTTGACTGTTTCCGCCTCTTTCGGTACACTACTCATACGGTCTCGAGAGAACCGGGACTGTTTTTTTGTGGATTTTCTCCCGAGGAGGAAAGACGCAACCCCGCCGCGGCGGGGTACCCATATATTTTACCATTATGAAAGTCAGAGCGTCAGTCAAAAAAATCTGCAAGGATTGCCAAGTCGTCCGCCGGAAAGGTAGGGTGTACGTCATTTGCAAGAAGAATCCGAAGCATAAGCAGCGGCAGGGTTAACGCACCGACCTATGAAACTGAAAGGCGTCAAAAAGGGTATGTCCCAGATATGGCAGGACGACGTGGTTGTCCCCGTCACGGAAGTGCGCGTCGATGACGAAGCCGATACGACGCCGCTCGAGAGCGGCATGCGGGTAACCGTCGTCGGCCGGAGCAAGGGGCGGGGATTTCAGGGCGTCGTGAAGCGGTACGGCTTCCACGGCGGGCCGAAGTCCCACGGCACGAAGCACACGCACCGCACACCGGGCTCCATCGGCGCGACGGACCCCCAGCGCGTCATGCCGGGCAAGAAGATGCCGGGCAGGATGGGCAACGCGCGCGTGACGGTAAAGAACGTGCGCGTGGCGCAGGTTGACGCGGAAAAGAAATCAGTGCTCCTGCGGGGAGCGGTCCCGGGACCGAGAGAAGGTTCCGTCGAAATCGTAACGAATGATACAAACGCATGAACGTCCCCATCTACAACCTGCGCGGCGAAGAGGCGGGAACGGCGGAAGTGTCGGACGCGCTCTTTGACGTTCCGTGGAACGCCGCGCTCGTGAAGCGTGCCTCTACCGTCCAGCTCTCGAATAGGCGAGTCCAGCGCTCGTATCCCCGGGGGCGGAGCGAGGTCAGCGGCGGCGGGCGCAAGCCGTGGCGGCAGAAGGGCACCGGCCGGGCGCGGCACGGCTCCATCCGCTCGCCGTTGTGGAAGGGCGGCGGCGTCGCCTTCGGCAGCGCGCTCCGCAATTTCCTGCGGAAAGTCAACAAGAAAGAACGGCGGCTGGCGCTCCATACGGTCTTCGCGCGGCGATACCGCGACGGCGGATTGAAAGTCATCGACTCGTTCGATGCGAACATACCGGCGAAGGAAGCGCGAGCGAACGTAGAGCATCTCCTCCGGGGGAAGCGGGGACTCTTCCTCACCGCGAACGACAACGTCGCCTTTTACCGCACCGTGCGGAACGTATCCGGTGCGGACGTCGTCCGCGCAGGGTCGCTCAGCCTCTCCGACCTCATGAATCACGCGACGGTCTTCGTGGAACGGGCTGCGTTGGAACATATCGCATAACCATACCCCGTAAAACTACATCGATATTCCAGAGAATGAATACCAGCAATATATGACATATATACCGCATACAAGGTCAGGAATGTATAATACTGCTCGAGGCACTATGCCATCGATGTAGTTTTACGGGGTATGAAACAACTTTTGCAACGGCCACTCATCAGTGAAAAGTCCCGCGACGCGAGCGCGACGGGGCAGGTTTTCTCCTTCGTAGTCCATAAGGATGCGACGAAACCGGAGGTGCGCAAGGCGGTGGAGCGCCGCTACGGCGTCACCGTCCTCGACGTGCGCATGATGAACACGAAGAAGCGGAGCCGCCGGTGGCGCGGTATCAAGGGCAGCGCGCGAACGGTCAAAAAGGCGCTCGTGAAGCTCAAGCCGGGCGACACCATCGAGGTCTTTCAGGTATAACGAACCATGACGAAACCCTTGAAACAACTGACATACGGGAAGCGGCGCACTGGCGCGCGCAACAGCGCGGGGCGGCTCACCATGCGCCACCACGGCGGGGGACACAAGCGGTCGTACCGGCAGATAGATTTCACGTACAGCAAGAAAGACATTCCCGCGCGCATCGAGCGGGTTGAGTACGACCCGAACCGCACCGCGCGCATCGCGCTCCTCCTGTATCGCGACGGGACGCGGCGGTACGTGCTCGCGCCCGACGGCGCGGCGGCGGGGCAGACGGTGCTCGCGGGCGAGGGGGCGCCGCTCGAAGCCGGGAACAGCACGCCCCTGAAGCGCATCCCTGTCGGGACATTCGTGCACAACGTGGCACTCCGTGCCGGCGAGCGGGGAGTCCTCGGGAGAGCGGCCGGAACCGCCCTCCAGGTACTCGCGCAAGAGAACGGCTTCACGCACCTCAAGCTCCCGTCCGGCGAAGTGCGCCGGGTGCACTGGGACGGCTATGCCACCATCGGGACCGTGGGCAACCGCGGCCACAACCTGCGGCGTATTGCAAAAGCGGGCAGTATGAGGCATCGTGGGAGGAGGCCGATTGTACGCGCTTCAGTGATGAACCCCGTCGACCACCCGTACGGAGGCGGTGAGGGGCGCACCCAGCGCGGCACGCGCCGGCCGAAGGACAAGTGGGGCAACATCACCGGCGGGCGGAAGACGCGGAAGCGGAGGAAGCCGTCGAACGCCTTCATCATCACGCGCCGGAAGCCGAAGCGGAGAAAATAACATGAGCAGAAGTTCAAAAAAAGAACCGTACGTCGACGCGAAGCTCCTCCTGAAGGTGGAGCGGCGCGGTGCGTCCGGCGGAAAGGACGGGCCCATCCGCACGTGGGCCAGAGCATCCGAGATATCGCCCGAGATGGTGGGGTGCGAGTTCGAAGTGCATAACGGAAAAACCTTCATCGCCGTACGCGTCACGGAAGATATGATCGGCCACCGGCTCGGCGAATTCGCCCCGACGCGGACCTTCAGGCAGCACGGCGGCAAGATGCAGAAGGAACTTACGAAGAAAGCCGAAGGCGGGAAATAACGGAGAAATATGAAACACGCAACGGACACGAAACAGATACAGAGCGGCGTCGCCGCACGGGCGCGGCTGCGGTATCTCCACATCGCCCCGCGCAAGGTGCGCGCGGTCGCCGACATCGTGCGGGGGCTCTCGCTGCTTGAGGCGGAGGCGCAGCTTGCGGCGAGCCCGCGGCGTCCGAGCGTGCCGCTCCTGAAGCTCATACGCTCCGCGGCGCAGAGCGCGAAGGAGAAGGGGTTTGCCGAGAAGCAGAATCTCTTCGTCTCCCGCATCGCGGTCGACGAAGGACCGACGCTGAAGCGGGTGGAACGGCGAGCGCGCGGGAGCGTGAATATTTTGCAAAAAGGTATGAGCCACGTCGCGCTCGAGCTCTCGGTGCGGGAAGGTGCCGGCGCGCCGGCGTACCGCGTCCCGGAACCGGAACGCAAGGAAAAGAAGGAGAAGAAGGCGGAGAAGCGCGCGGCGGAGGACAAGCAGGAAACGCCGACGCCGAAAGCGCCGGTGGAGCGAAAGGAACGGGAAACGAAACGGGGTGGCGGCCTGAAGCGGATATTCCGCCGCAAATCCGTCTGATGAAACACATAAGTCCCGATAGTGTTAATCTGGACAGAGATACTGTGATTATGGACAAAAAGAACAACAAGTCGTATCAAAAAGACATAACCGTGTACAACGGGCGTGTAAACACACCCTAACACTATCGGGATAAGTCCCGATAGTGTTAATCTGGACAGAGATACTGTGATTATGGACAAAAAGAACAACAAGTCGTATCAAAAAGACATAACCGTGTACAACGGGCGTGTAAACACACCCTAACACTATCGGGATGAGTAGAAGCGTCAAACCGACATCATTGCGTTTGGGCATCACCACCACCTGGCCGAGCAGATGGTTTTTCAAGAAGCCCCTCCGGTTCTTCCTGGCGGAGGACCAGCTCCTCCGGTGCCTCATCATGAAGCAGCTCCCGAAGGCGAGCGTCGCGAGCATCGAAATCGAGCGGACACGGGAAGACATACGCGTTTCCATCAAGACCAACAAGCCCGGCCTCATCATCGGCCGGCGGGGGAGCGGCATCGAGGAGCTGAACCGGCTCGTCGTGCGCGAGCTCAAGGCGTTTCGGAAAGAGCGGCACATCACGATGACCTTCTCGCTCCACCTGGACGTCGTCGAGATTCCCCGGACGGACATCGCCGCGAACATCGTCGCGGCCCAAATCGCGCAGGACCTGGAACGGCGGCTGCCCTTCCGCGCCGTGCTGAAGCGGCACCTCCAGTTCGTGGAAGTCATCAAGGGCATCCGGGGGGCGAAGCTCACCGTCTCGGGGCGGCTGAACGGCGCGGAGATAGCGCGGACGGAATCCGTGGGATTCGGCGAAATGCCGCTGCAAACGCTGCGCGCGAACATTGACTTCGGCAGGGCCATTGCCTACACTACCTACGGCACGATCGGCGTAGACGTATGGCTGTACAAAGGAAAGGAATTTACGGACAAACATCATGTTGCAGCCTAAGAAACAGAAGTATCGCCGCACGCAGAAGGGCCGCTCCCTGAACCGGAAGCGCGACACGCGTGGCACGACGCTCGACTTTGGCAGCGTCGGGTTGCAGGCGACGACGCCTGCGTGGATTACGTCGGCGCAGATAGAGGCGGCGCGGCGCGCCGTCACGCACTTCCTGAAGCGGGAAGGCAAGCTGTGGATACGGATTTTCCCCGACAAGCCGGTGACGAAATTCCCGGCCGAGGTGAAGATGGGAAAAGGCAAGGGCGGACTCTCGCATTACGTCGTGCCGGTGTACCCGGGACGGATTCTCTTTGAAGTCGACGGCATCGCGGAGGACCGGGCGCGCGAGGCGCTCCGGCGCGCCGCGCACAAGCTGCCGGTCAGGGCGAAGATAACGGTCCGAAACCAGTAATATGAAACGGAAAGAATTGGAGAAAGTTCGCACGCTGCCGCCTATGGAGCTGAAGAAGCGGATCGCCGAGGAGCGGGAGAAGCTGCAGACGATGTGGTTCGACCTCTCGCTCGGCAAGGTGAGCAACGTGAAGGACGTCAAGGCGACGAAGCGCACTATCGCGCAGCTCTTAACCATCGTACGGAACCATGCCCAGTAACACTACCTCGAAATCTTCGATAACTATGTATCAATATTTTTTACAGACTATTATGATAAGGTCAAACATAACAACTATTACTCCCGGGTTTACCCCGTCGAGGTAGTTTTACTGGGTATGCGTAAATTTCGGGGCATCGTTACGTCGGACAAGATGGACAAGACGAGGGTCGTCGCCGTTTCGCACCTCGTGAAACACGAACGGTACGGGAAATACGTGAAGCGGACGATGCGCGTCAAGGCGCACGACGCGGAAAACGCGTACCGGACGGGGGACCACGTCGTCATCCAGGAGACGCGCCCGCGGTCGAAGGATAAGCGGTGGGAAATCGTCGGAAGAGATTCATGATTCAGGAACGCACCATATTAAACGTCGCAGACAACAGCGGAGCGAAGAAGGTTCGCTGCTTCCGCATTCTCGGCGGCACCCGCCGCCACTATGCCGGGATCGGCGACCTCATCGTCTGCTCCGTGCAGGTGGCGGAGCCGCGCAAAGCGGTGAAGAAAAAGGACATCGTTCGCGGCGTCGTCGTGCGGCAGCGGAAACCCTTCCGCCGCGCCGACGGCTCGTACGTATCCTTCGACGAGAACGCGGTCGTGCTCATCGACAAGAAGCAGCCGCGCGGCACGCGCATCTTCGGCCCCATACCGCGCGAGCTGAAGGAAAAGGGATACCCGGCCATCATCTCCCTCTCGTCGGACGTCATTTAAATTCTGAAGGAACATGGCGGCACTCAAGATAAAGAAAGGAGACACCGTGAAGGTCATCACCGGCAAGGACCGGGGAAGCACCGGGAAGGTTATGCACATCGACCGCACGCGCGAACGGCTGTCCGTCGAAGGAGTGAACCTGCGCACGAAGCACGTCCGTCCGAAGCGGCAGGGAGAGAAGGGGGAGGTGGTCAAGATGCCGGCGCCGCTTGCGCTCTCGAACGTGGCGCTCGTCTGCCCGTCGTGCGGCAAAGCGACGAGAGTGAGCGTGAAACACTCGGCGAAGGGGCGCTTCCGCGTCTGTAAACATTGCAATCATGAGTGGTAACGACATCATGCGATACATAGACCGCATCGTGGTCTCGACCGGCGTCGGGAAGCTCCGGAAACAGGCCAACTTCGAGGACAAGCTTATCCCGTACCTGTCGGAAGCGCTCGCGCGCATCACCGGGCAGCGGCCGGTGCCGACCGCGGCGAAGCGCTCCATCTCGGAGTTTCGGACGCGCGCCGGCGACGTCGTGGGGCTGAAGGTGACGCTGCGGGGGAAGCGGATGCTCGATTTCCTCACGCGCCTCGTGCACGCGGTGCTGCCGCGCGTGCGGGACTTCCGCGGGCTGCCTTTGACAGTCGTTGACGAGCACGGTAACTTGAATATCGGACTGCAGGACCAGTCCGTCTTTCCTGAAATCAATATGGAAGACGCGGCAATCGATTTCGGGCTGCAGGTGACGGTCGTGGCGAAAACGCGGGACCGCGACGAGATGCTCCAGGCATATCGGGCGTTCGGCGTGCCGCTCAAGAAAGAAGAAGCGTAACCGTTATGGCGAAGACGTCAAAAATCGTAAAAGCGAAGCGAAAGCCGAAATATCCCACGCGCATCGTGCGGCGGTGTTTCCGCTGCGGCAGGGTTCGCGGCTACATGCGGGACTTCGACGTCTGCCGCATCTGTTTCCGGGAGCTGGCGAGCAAAGGCGAGATACCGGGCGTGAAGAAATCCAGTTGGTGACGATGGTTCTCTGCGAGCAAAGCGAGCGGCGAGAATCATCGTCACCGAGCACTCAAGGCATTGAGTGCTCGGTACTCAAATTTCCAACAAACTTTACTTCGTTATAAATAACTCGTAAACTTTGGTAAATTTGGTAAGTACATAGATTTGGTCAACAGAATTAAGAACGCGCAGGCGGTCGGGAAACGAGCGGTGAAACTGCCGTACACGAAGATGGATACGTCCATCGCGTCTCTGCTTCAGAGCCGCGGCTTCGTGAACAAGGTAACCGTTCTCGGCCGGGGGCCGAAGAAAATTTTGAAGGTTTCCCTCCCGTCGCATCAGCGGATTTTCGGTTTCCGGATGCTCTCGAAGCCGTCCGTCGAGCGGTATGCGGGCGCGCGCGACCTCAAGCCCGTCAAAAGCGGCATGGGGCTGCTCGTCGTCTCGACGCCGAAAGGGGTTTTGAGCGGCGAGCAGGCGCGGAAGGAGGGGGTCGGCGGGAAATTATTGTTTAAAGTATGGTGATGACGTTTCTCTCCAAGCAGAGCGAGGAGTCAGAAACACGTCACCCCGCCGCGGCGGGGTGCTCAAATATCTTGCTAAATTTACCGCGTTTCGTTACACTCAACTTGTAAATTAAGAGATATTTGGCATGAGCAGAATAGGCAGACAACCAGTCATCATCCCAGAAGGGGTGCAGGTAACCTCGGAAGAGCGTTTCCTGAAAGTGTCGCGCGACGGCGCGGCGCTTGCGGTGCCGTGCCTCCCCGGCGTTTCGTACGCGCTCGAGGACGGCGCGATGAAGTTTTCTATAACGAAAGACGACGCGCAGACGCGCCGGAACTGGGGGACGATGCGGAGCCTCTTCGCGAACGCCGTGCGCGGGGTGACGAGCGGGTACGAGAAGGTATTGCTCCTGGAAGGCGTCGGGTACCGGATGTCCCTGTCCGCCGAGGGCGGCTCCTCCTCGGGAGGGCAGGTACTCACGATGTCGCTCGGCTTTTCGCATCCCGTCGTCTATACGGCGCCCGAAGGAATCACGTTTGAAGTGAACGGAGGCACTCTCTCCATCAAGGGAACCGACAAGCAGCTGGTGGGGGAGGTTGCCGCCGAGGTCAGGAAGTTCCGCCCGGTGGAACCGTACAAAGGCAAAGGATTCCGCTACGCGGACGAGGTCGTGCGCCGGAAAGCCGGCAAGAAAGCCGCCGGAGGCGCGGCATAACGGCGAAAGAATTATGAAACGCGGCATCATCGCACGGAGAGCCCGGCGGACCCGGGAAAAAGTGAAGCAGAGCGGCAGGCCCCGCCTATCCGTCTTCCGCAGCAACCGGTACACGTACGGTCAGATTATCGACGACCGGAAGCGGGTTACGCTCGCTGCCGCAAGCACCCGGGAACTTCCGCCGCAGAAGGGAAAGAGCAAGCAAAACAAGAGCGAGGAGGCGTTTGAAGCGGGGAAGCTCCTCGCCGAGCGTGCGGGCAAAGAGCACGTGGAGGAAGTGGCGTTCGACAAAGGTCCGTACCGCTACCACGGCAGGGTGCGGCGCCTGGCGGAAGGTGCGCGGGAAGGGGGACTGAAGTTCTAATGCAACAACCATGAGACCGGGAGAACGGAGAGAAAACCGAATGACCAAACGAACCGACGAATTCGAGGAAGCGGTCCTCGAGATTCGGCGCGTGACGCGCGTCGTCGCCGGCGGCAAGCGGTTCGTCTTTCGCGCGACGGTCGTGGTCGGCGACCGCAAGGGGCGGGTCGGCGTCGGCGTCGGGCGCGGCAAAGACGTTGCGAGCTCCATCGACAAGGCGAAAGCGGCGGCGCGGAAGTGCCTCGTGCAGTTCCGGCTGAAAGACGACCGGACGGTGCCGTACGATTTCGACGCCAAGTACGGCGCGGCGAAGGTGCGCATCAAGCCGGTTCCGGAAGGGCACGGCATCACGGCGGGCGGCGCGGTGCGGACGGTACTGGAACTCGCCGGCGTGAAAGACGTCTCGGCGAAACTTCTCGGCAATACGTCGAACAAACTGAATAACGCGCGCGCGGCCCTCTGCGCGCTGCAACACTATGGATCCCGATAGTGTCAAAACACACGATCGGACATCGAATGACGAACAAGCAATATGTCAA
>CAYYYM010000024.1:0-248 GCA_964476325.1 uncultured Candidatus Saccharibacteria bacterium
ACAATACTATTATCCCTAGCTCCATTACTTAACAAGAGGGTATAAAGAGCGCTTTTCCCTGAACCCTTTCTGCCATAAACTATATCAACTTCACCTTCAACAATTCTCCTCCACTGATCAGTTTCAACAAAATATCGGAAAAGTTCCCTACTTTCATCCTCTGCAACTCTCTGACCAAATTTAAGTTTCTGAATAATTTCTGACCTAGACATGGTGTGCCACTATTTCTCAAGTTTACCCCTTCCCTC
>CAYYYM010000024.1:258-8147 GCA_964476325.1 uncultured Candidatus Saccharibacteria bacterium
TCAATATCTCCTCCTACGTAGGCAGATAAAGCATTTATTCTACCCCTTTCTCTCCCCTTTTTCACCCTTCCGCTCCAGGTACTTTCTCCCTTTCAGTTTCTCCGGGAGGAGGTCGTCCTTGGTATAGCGCTCATAGCCCTCGCCGTAGCGAAGGTCGCGCATCAGTTTCGTGACGGCATTCCGGATTTTGAGTGGAATCGGCAGATTTCCGTGCTTTTTCACATCGTCCACCGCGGCAAAATAGGCGTCGTACGACGCGCGGCTCTTCGGGGCAAGCGCCAAGTAATTCGCCCCATGCGCGAGGTTTATCGCGCACTCCGGGTAGCCGATGGTCTCCACGGCCCGGAAGACGTCGTTTGCGACCATAAGCGCCTTCGGGTCAGCGAGTCCCACATCTTCGGAAGCGAAAATCACCATCCGTCGGGCGATGAACTTCGGCTCCTCTCCCGCCTCAACCATCCGCGCGAGGTAGTAGAGGGCGGCATCGGGCTGGCTCGCCCGCATTGATTTAATAAACGCGGAGATGGTGTTGTAGTGCTCCTCCGCCTGCTTGTCGTAGCGCAAGAACTTGGACTGGAGCGTGCTCTTTAATGACTCAACGGTAATTTCGCCGTAAAACTCGTGCGCGTTCTCCAGCATCGTAATCGCCTGCCGCGCGTCGCCGTTTGCCATTCCCACAAGCCAGTCCTCCGCGTCTTTCCGCATCGAAAGCTTCGTCCGGTGAATGATTTCGCGCATCTCGCTTTCGGCAAGTTCATTCAAAACGAAGACGCGGCAGCGCGAGAGAAGCGGCGCAATCACTTCAAACGACGGGTTTTCCGTCGTCGCGCCGATTAAGGTCAACGTCCCGTTTTCCACATACGGCAGGAGGAAATCCTGCTGCGCTTTGTTGAACCGGTGGATTTCATCCAGGAACAGGATTTTCGGCCGCTTACTCCCCGCCGCTTTGAATAAATCATTCCCCGCAGGACCGTCTCCCACGATGCGCCGCACATCGTCCTTCCCCGCCGAGACGGCGGAGAGCTCATAGAGGTCGGCATCCAGATTCCGCGCATAAATCTTGGCAAGCGTCGTCTTGCCGCAACCCGGCGGGCCCCAGAGGACGAAGGAGAAAAGATGCCGCTTCTCAATCGCGATGCGGAGGGGCCCTGCCCCGAGCCCGGTCGAGGGGTTGCCTGCCCCCACGAGATGCTCCTGACCGACAAATTCGTCTAAACTGGCGGGCCTGATGCGCGACGCGAGCGGTTCCGTTTCCATGGGCTTGTCTGACATACCGGAATCGTACCCCTCGGCAGGCCGGAACGCAAAAATCGATAACGCCGGTTCACTGCAGCCTTCATGAGGCATATAATGAGGATATTACGAGGCATTCTGCAGTCGATTATAAACGGGCCAGCCGGCAAACCTGGCAGAATATCAAAACCGTTACGCCGATTATTATCGGCATATTCCTGCTCGTCAGCCTCATAAACGCGGCGGTACCCGAAGGGTTCTATGCACGCGCCTTCAGCGGCATACCGCTCCTCGATGCCGTTATCGGAGCACTCCTCGGAAGCGCGGCAACAGGGAATCCCGTCACGAGCTACATCATCGGCGGAGAGTTGCTGAACCAAGGAATTGCTCTCATAGCCGTTCTGGCATTCCTGCTCTCCTGGGTTACCGTCGGGTTCGTCCAGCTACCCGCCGAGGCGTCCCTCCTGGGGAAAAAGTTCGCTCTCTTGAGAAACGCCGTCGCGTTCGCGAGCGCGATCACCATGGCGGCGCTCATCGTAGCCACCCTGCGCCTCCTATGACCACACAACAAAAAACGGCGCGCGGAGGGCGACTCTTCCTCACACTCACCATCATCGCGTACCTCGCCGCTGCAGCATACGACGTCAACCTTGCCGGGCGCGCACTCGCAAACCTTTCAGAACTCCTCGCGCGCATCGTCCCCATCCTGCTCCTCGTGTTCGTACTCATGTACTGCTTCAACCTCTTCGTACGCACGGAGGCCCTGTCGCGGCGCCTCGGCAACCGCGGAGGTATCGCCGGATGGCTCACCGCCATCGGCGGAGGCATCGCATCGATGGGCGCGGCATACCTGTGGTATCCGCTCCTCGCGGACCTCCGCAAGAAGGGGGTGAGCGACAAGTTTATGGTGACATTCCTCTACAATCGCGCCGTCAAAGTCCCGCTCATTCCCCTCATGATCCATTACTTCGGCGTCACGCTCACCATCCTCATCACCGCATATATGGTGATATTCTCAGTCATCAATGGAGTAGTGGTTAACACCTTCCTACACCGCAAAAGGTAAGGGAGTGTAGACGCGGGAGTAGACCAAAAAGGCCGGGAACGGGAACTGAGTTCCCGCCCGGCCCCCTTGCAGTACCACATCAGCAACTAGAACCCGAAGAGGTGCTGGAAAAACCCGAAGATAGCTCCGAAAAATCCGCTCTGCTCGCCCTGCTTCCCATGGGCGACCGTTGATGATGTTATTTCACCGGATGGAGTCGTACCCTGGTCCTGCACCGAAGAGGCGGTGACTGACGTGCCGTTCACGGTCCCCTGCACGATGACGTTGTCGCCGACACTGACGCCCGAGAGCGTTGATGCCGCGTTACCCTTCGTCACCGTCGCGTTTGCGGCGTCCACGGTGTAGGTCACGTTGCTCTGGTTTGTCACGGTCAGCGTCGTGCCGCTGACCGCGGTGACGCTACCGCCGATAATCGGCTGACCGTCACCGGCGACGAGCGGTGTCACGTGCCAATCCGCAGGACCCGTGCCGTCGCGGAGCCGCTGCGGTACGCCGTCGCGAATCGCCGTCGCCGCGACCGTGGTGCCCGTTACCGTTCCCTGCACTATGACCCGGTCACCGACCGCGATTGCCGAGAGAGTCGAGGCGGCACCATCCTTCATGACGGCCGCATTCGCGGCATTGACGGTATAGGTCGTCTGCGCTGCGTTGGGACCGAATCCCATGCTTGTCACCGTGAGTGTTGAGCCGTTCGCGGCGGACACCGTGCCGTAGATACCGTGCGTCCGTTCCGCCCACCCGGCTGCCCCGTGACCACCGTTCTTCCAAGTAGTATCCGGCTCTGCCGCGAGCGCGACGGTTTTGACGACAAGAAACCCGGTAACCGCCATTCCGCCCAAAGCGAGTGCTAATGTATTTCTCAAGGTATGCTTCATTTATTTCTTCATGTTCGTTACTCCCCGTCAATACATAAACATCTCGACCTTTGCATACGTAATACGACGAGCGGACGAAAATTCTTTCACAGAGAACGGCGCAGGTTTGCGACAGCGTGGAGTATGCAGAAGGACCGCTGTATAGCGGTCCTTTTTCTCACTTCGCCTCCCAGTTGAGAGGCTCGAGCGCTGCCACGCATTCGTCAAGCGTCTGCGCGAACTCCGTGATGTGCTCCGGATGGCAGGCGGGTGTTACGCCGTCGAAGAGGCAGTTGATGTCCCGCCGGAAACGCTCGACGATTCTCATGACCTCTCTAGAGGGAACACAGAACATCTCGACGTGCAGCAGCTGCGAGAACGCTCTAGGCAGATGAGTAACCTCGACGATGCGTCTCCGGTCTCCCACCTCCCAGAAGAGGAACTTCTTGACCAGTCCGAACCCGTACCCGGCCTTGCGGACCCTGATTTTGCCGGTTCTCCGCGCGTCAGCAAAGTCGCGCTTGACTGTGAAGAACGTGGTGTCCCAGTAGCCGAGACGCTCCCTCACGGCAAGGACAATCTTCCTGATGAGCGCCAACCGCTCACGCCGAAGTTTTCGCGCCTGTGACATGGCGATACCTCCATTTCAGAACTTCGAGAACTACCGGAAAAATAATACGAAAATGGCTTTCCGTCAACGCGTCACCCCTTCTTCGTCGGGATGAAATAGACGAACCACACAAACCACACGAGCCACAGCGCATCCCGCCAGTCCTGCGTGATAATCCCGGGGATTCCCAAGCAACCCAAGAACCCGAGGAATCCGAGGTACCACCCTTTCCGCATCTTCCTCATTGCTCTCAGTATAACAAATACGGCACGCAAAAAAGAGCGGCGCATTGGAGGGACGCCGCTCTCTCACGGGAATCCTCGGTACCGCTACATCCTGGAACCTCTGCAAAGCTTGGGTGCCACGATGATCATAAGGAGCGCGCTCACACCGACGGCGTCGTACACCACCTGCGCGGCGAGAGAGCCGGTTCCGAAAAGAGCAGCCACAAGGTCAAAACCGAAAAAGCCGATGAGCCCCCAGTTCAGGGCTCCGACGAGCACGAACACGAAAGGCACCCATACTATCGGTTTCATATCGTGTGGTCAAATGATATTGTGTTTGCGGCCTTTCTCCTTGACGGAGGTGTCATACACTCATTCGCTAAGAAACGGGCCTCAACGCTTTCTCTTTCGAAACCAGTTCAAGAGGAAAAGGAGCCCGACCAGGGCGGCGGGACCGGATATGCCGGCGTACCAACTCCAGGGGCGGTCAAAACCGACCATCAGAACATAAAAGACGGCAAAGCCGAGGAATGCAACCGCGCCCACCATGTCATATTTCCAGGAGATTATCGCCACTCCCAAGAGAACAAACGAAGGAAGCAAGTGTATGAGAAGCGCCGTCACAAGCTCCCACCCCGTATACGCCCCAAAGACATCCAGGGCGAAGAGGGACAGAAACAAAACGAACGCGATGCTCAGTATCCTCGGTGACCAATACAAGATATTTTTCATCATGGTGTGTAGGGATGATTACCCTCCACTCATTATACCACTTTGAGCGTGGTCATATATGTTCCAATAAATTTCTCTATTGCCCGAACGGTCTCCGTTTTGTATCTTGCGCCACTCTCTGCCACCCATCGCGCAAAGTTGTAGAACTCAACATCATCAACCTCGACCCACTTTCTGTTCTTGTAAAGGAAAGTCATGAGCGCCACCATGGCAATTCGCTTATTACCATTCTCAAAGGGGTGATTTTTGATGAGAAGGTAAAAGAGAATAGACGCCTTACCAATAAGACCCCGGTAGGGTGTCTTCCCTTCAAAAGACTGGAACGGCGCGGCTAAGCAACTTTCAAGTACGTTCGGATACCGGGTACTAAAATCAGGAATGGGCTCGTTCCACGTAAGCCATTCTCGCGCCAAACGATGGGCTACATATTCCACCTCTGATACCGACAAACTCTTCATTCTCGCCCAAGGAGACGCAACGTTTCGCCGTATTCCTGTACGGTTTTCTTCACTGCCGCCTCAATAATCGCCTTCTTTTCGTCAGTGAGCTCGCCTCCTGACTCGATCGGCAAATCGGCACGCTCGATAACGTATTTCTTGCCGACTTTCTCGGCTTTTATGTTCCCCTCCTTAATTCTTTTCAGCACGGCCTGCCTAGTGATGCCCAGTATTTTAGCAACCTCAGTAGTGGAAAGTTCTTTTTTCGCCATAGATAAAGCATAGTTTACGACAACCAAAAAGTCAATGGTTGTCGTAGTCTTCCGGATTTCGACGACACAACCAAAGTCCCCCTACCCCAAGGCGCCGGCGATAATCCGGTAGGAAAAGTACAGATAAAACAGGGAGATGCCGACCATGATGACATTGGTAAGCAGGCCGGGACGGATGGCTTTCGGGAGCTTCACGTTGTTCAAATAGATGAGGAAAGGGGTATAGAGAGCCATGGTCAACCCTCCCAGCACGCCGGATATGACAAGCAGCGCGAGCGGCTGGCGCAAAGGAAGGAGCAGGGCACCGACGACAACGACGCCGACGATAACCGTATAGTAAAGGCGGCTCAGGGAAACGGCGTGAAACCACTTGAAAAACTTCATGTTCGGCCCCGTCCGCGAATTGGTGTGGATAATATCGCTCACCATCCTCGTCAACGCGTCAATCACCGTCCACATCACGGAAAAAAGCATCAGGAAAGCCATGACAAGGAAGAGTTTGAAGCCCACGGGACCCCACAGATTCCCGAAAATATACGCCTGAACCACGGCGACCTCCATCCCCTCGGGCACCAGCCCCTGCGGCGAAAGAACGGCGTACGCATTCACGCTCAAAAGGAAAAGTGTCAGGAAACCCAGAAACCAGAAGATGACCCCTTGGTCGACCGTCACATAGCGCATCCATCGCTTCCACTTCCCGAGATTTTCTTTGTTCGGCTCAAACGTGTACCCGGAAACGCCGACGGCTTCCGGCTTGCCGGTAATGGGGTTCACAATTCTTCCGGCATACTTCCCCATCCCCGCCTGCTTGTCTTTGTACCACAGCCCGACGCATAGATTGAGCATCCCGCCGGCGCCGGCGAATACGATCGCTCCCAAGAGAACGTTCATATCGACTCCCTCGGGGATGCCGCCGAAGTTGACGAGGCCCCGCAGGGCCGCTCCGAACGTTTCGGGAGTGAGATTGAAGAAGCTGACTCCCACGAGGATGAAGAAAAAGACCGGCACGATGATTTTCAGGGAGCGCTCCAGCATAACGTACGCCACTCTGCCGACAAATGTCAGGACCAAAACGAGCCCGAGCGTGACCCAAGACCACATCAAGTGCGAGCCGAACCCGAAAAGCTCGGCCAGTATCGTCCCGAGAGAACTTGCCCAGCCGGGCCAGATATATAAAAGAACGGCTGCCGCCAGCCAGAAAAACGGAGTCCACCGCAACACCCGGGCGGAACTGGTAAAGAACCCTTCTCCGGTCGCCAAACTGTGCCGCGCCACTTCCCGGTTGATGAAATACTGGAAGGTAATTCCCAGGAACGCGAGCCACAGGAGACCGAGCCCGTGTTTCGTCACCAAATGCGGCCATAAGATGAGCTCCCCCGTTCCGATGGCGAGACCCATGACCACGAGCCCGACGCCGACCGCTCTCGTCCAGGGGGGAGCCGGCGGCAAATCACGTTTCTCCAAAGGCGGGAAATTACCCGGCACCATGTTCAACGGCCGTATCGCTCCCGCTTTCTCCCGGCAATTTCCCTCCAAACGCCTCAAAGGCCCTTAAAATTTCCAGGGGCACGGCAAACACGATTGTATTTGACTGGTCGGAACTTATGTCATTGATTGACTGAAGGGTTCTCAGATGAAGGGCTCCCTTGGCCCCCGATAGGGTTGCCGCGGCTTTGGCCATATTGCTGGCGGCTATCACTTCCCCTTCAGCTTTGATGATTATCGCTCTTTTCTCTCTTTCCGCTTCCGCCTGTTTGCCGATTACCCTCTTCATCTCTTCCGGCAAGGTAATGTCCTTCAGCTCGACATTAAGGACTTTTATCCCCCAAGGATCAGTTGCCTTATCAATGATGTCTCTTATGTTTTCCGAAACCCTATCTCTCTGAGAGAGAAGGTCGTCCAAATCCACCTGGCCTACGGCATTCCGCATCGTCGTTTGAGCCAATTGCGAAATAGCGTAGTAAAAATTTTCCACCTCCAAAATTACCTTATCGGCTTCGTGGACTTTATAATAAATGACTGCATTAACGCTTACCGAGATGTTGTCTTTAGTGATCGCTTCCTGATTCGGAACATCAACCGCTTTTACCCTCAAATCGACTTTCTGATAAGAATTAATAATCGGCCAGACCAATCTCCAACCGGGCTCCATGAGACCAACATACTTTCCCAACCTAAATTTAACTCCGTTTTGATACTGGTTGATTTGTTTGATGGAAGCGAGAATGACAAAGACGATGACTCCTAAAACTACCCAAAGTGCGGTAATTGGCATTTTTGTTGATTCTTAATTGTTTCTACCGACTTCTCAAGCTTATCACAATAAAGAACTTTGGACAATAAACTTAATCGCGGTATGTTGTTTCTGCTCTGGGGGCGGGATTACTCAGAAATGGGGTCAGCCCCCATTTCCGTGGAAATTTAAAGAGAAACCGAAACTTTGAAAAAACTACTTATGCTC
>CAYYYM010000025.1:0-8046 GCA_964476325.1 uncultured Candidatus Saccharibacteria bacterium
GACTGCGGTCTGTTCCAGGGTGCCCATTACGCCTCGGCGCGGAACTTCGAGCGGTTCCCGTACGAGGCGGGCTCCATCGGCGCCGCGTTTATCACCCACGCGCACATCGACCATACCGGCCGCTTGCCGAAGCTCGTCGCGGACGGGTTCCGGGGTTCGGTCTATTCCACCGCGCCGACGAAGGCGTTCTCGCGCGAACTTCTGGAGGACTCGCGGGATATCCTGTCGCGCGAGGCGGCGGCGTGCGGCGCCACCGGCTTTTGCAATCCGGATAATCTAGAGAAGCTTTTCGGCGGGTGGCGGGAAGCGGTGTACCACGAACCGGTCGCGCACGGACCGTTTCAGGCGACGTTTTTCGACGCGGGGCACATCCTCGGTTCCTCGTTCATCAAGGTTGAGGCGGACGGGAAGTTGGTCGTCTTTTCGGGCGACCTCGGCAACTCACCAGCGCCCTTAATCACCGAGCGCGAACCCCTTCCGGAGACCGACTACTGCCTCGTCGAGGCGACGTACGGGGGACGCACGCATCCGCCCCGGGAGAAGGTGATGGACGAGCTTGAAGACGTCGTGGAGGAGACGGTGCGGCGAAACGGGACGCTCCTCATCCCCGCCTTCGCCCTCGAGCGCACGCAGGCGCTCATCTACCACCTCCAGGAGCTCATGGCGAAGCGGAGCATCCCCGAGATGCCGGTGTATTTGGACAGCCCCCTCGCCATCAGGCTCACCGACATTTACGCGAAGTTCCGGGACGCGCTCGACGACGAGACGAGACGGTTCCTGAAGGCGGGGCACAAACTCTTTGACTTTCCGATGCTCCGACGGACGCTCACGCACCGGGAGTCGCTCGCGATATGGGACGAGCCCGCGCCGAAGGTCATCATCGCCGGCGCCGGGATGAGTCACGGCGGGCGCATCATGCACCATGAGCAGCACTATCTCCCCGACGCGAGTACCGTGCTCCTCATTGTCGGTTTCCAGGCGGAGGGGACGGTCGGCCGGGCGCTCCTCGACGGCGCGGAGCGGGTGCTCGTGAACGGGGAAGCGGTAGCGGTGAAAGCGGGCGTGCGGTACATCCCCGGCTACAGCGCCCACGCGGACGAGCCGCAGCTTCTGGACTGGCTCCGCCCCGCCCGGTTTGCGCTGAAGCGGGCGTTCGTCATCCAGGGGGAGATGCCCCAGATGCTCTCTCTCGCCGCGGCGATCGAAGACCGGCTCGCGGTACAAGCGCATATACCGCAGGAAGGGGAAACTGTTATACTGTAAAAGCAGGTTTGACATGACGAAGGATTTATTCAAGCCGACGTATAAAATATGCGTTTCCGGCGCGGCGGAGACGGAGCACTGCGCGGAAGGGGCGCGCGAGAAAGCAGAACTGCTCGGACGGGAAATAGCGTCCCGCGGCTACGTGCTCGTGACCGGCGCGACGACGGGCATCCCGTACTGGGCCGCAAAGGGTGCGAAGCAGGAGGGCGGCATCGTCATCGGGTTCTCGCCGGCCGCTTCCCGCATCGCGCACGTGCGGACGTACCGGCTCCCCCTGGACTACCACGACGTCATCGTCTACACCGGCTTCGAGTACGGCGGGCGGAACCTCATTCTCACCCGTTCTTCCGACGCGGTCGTTGTCGTCTGCGGGCGCATCGGGACCCTGAACGAGTACACCTCGGCGTTCGAGGACCAGAAGCCCATCGGCGTCCTGGAAGAAACGGGCGGCACCGCGGACATGCTCAAAAACATCCTGGCGGGTGCGCACCGCGGATTCGGGAAAACCGTTTTCTCATCCGACCCGTCGAAGCTCCTGGACGAGCTCACGGCGATTATGGTGAAGCAGGACGAGGAGAATCACATCCATGCCCAGTAACACTACACCGACATCTGAAGGATGAGCATCGCGCACACACATAACGAACAAACCACATACAAGGTCACGCACGTATACCATCGCCCGTAGAGGTACTCTATCGGCGTAGTTTTACTGGGTATGGGTGAAAAACGGCGCATCTTGTTCGCGGTATCCATCTTTGCCGGCACGATCATAGGTGCGGGCGTTTTTTCGTTGCCGTACATCCTGTCGGTAACTGGCGTCGCGCTCGGCGTCGCGCTCCTCGTCGCGTTCAGCGCGCTCTACGCGGTCGTGTATCGGCGGTACGGGGACGTGTTTCACCGTTTCCGGAGCGTGACGGAGAAACACCGCTTCGTGTACCTTTCCCGGAAGCTACTCCATCCCGCCGCCGCGCACATCGCTTCCTTTTCGGTACTCGCCGAGCTTTTCCTCACGCTCGCGGCATACGTCGTCCTGTCGGCGAGCTTCGCCGGCCTCCTCGGGGTGCCGACGCATGTCGCGTGGGTACTCTTCTGGGCCGTCGGCTCGGCGGCGCTCTTCGCGCGCAGCGGGATGCTCGGCGCGTTTGAACTTCTCGGGACCGTCGGCATCGTCGCGGTCGGTTTCCTCATCGCGTTTTCCGGCGGGGAGGTGGCCGTCTCCCTCATCCCCGCGGTCCCGCCGACCTTCCTGCAGATTATCTCCTTCTTCGGCGCGCTCATCTTCATGTTTTCCGGCAGGCCGGCGGTGCCGGCGGCGCATGAGCTTTTCGGCGACCGGGGCATTCCTTCGCGGGTGATACGGTGGGGCGTCGCCGTGCCGCTCCTCTTCTATATCCTCTTCGGCATCGGCGTTCTCCACGTGACGGCGACGCCCGCGACGGATACGGTGAGCGGACTCGTGTCCCTGCCGCCCCTCGTGTCGTACCTCGTTGGCATTCTGGGACTCCTCGCGCTTTTTACGTCGTATCTCACGATCGGCGGCAACCTGAAAGACATTTTGGAGGATGACGTGTTTCACCGGAAGCGCCCGGCTGCGGCGCTCACGGTCCTCATACCACTTTTCCTCGTCATCGCGGGCTTGCGGGAATTCATCGTCATCATCGGCATCGCGGGCGGTGTCTTTCTCGCACTCGAGGCGCTTTTCATCAACCGCATGTGGGAGAAGACGGCGGGAGCGAAGCGGACATTTCTCACGCTTGCCCTCTATGCGCTCTTCGGCGGCGTATGCGTGTATGAAATCGGGACGTTGGTGCGCGCGCTCATCTTGGGTGGGGTATAATTGACGTATGCACGTCGAGAACGTCATCAAGGTTATCATCACCGTATTTTTGATAGGGCTCATCGTTCTCTTTGTGGTATTCTTTACCATCCTCGGCCTCACGCCGACCGAGCGGTTGGGGAGGGCGTTCGAGGCGCGCAATGCGACCTCCAGCGAAGAAGGCGTACCCGCCGCGGAGACCCAGCAACCCGTTGCCGAGGAGTCGGCAATGGGCGGCGCGGAGAGTCAGGTGACGCAGACCACTCCTTCGGGGACGGAACTCGTGGGGGGTGGCGTCGTGTACCTCGACCCGAGCCTCGTGGCGCGGCAGGAAAACGCCGTGAGGATAGTGGAGGGGAGAATGAGCGAGACGGCGTTTACGGCGAAGCTCAACGAAGACAAGCAGTTGTGGTTTTACTCGCCCGATGCCACCTATATCGTGAAGATACCTGCCTACGGCCTCTCGCAGACCATCCGCCCGGGGGAGACGAAGCTTATCGCCTTCCAGGCTACACAGGCGGGGACGTTTGATATAGTATGCGAGGGGTGCGTGGAGGGGTTCCGCGCGTCGCTCACGGTGCGATAGACAGGTCCCCGTGGCTTAACGGATAAAGCGTCAGCCTCCGGAGCTGAAGATTGCGCGTTCGAATCGCGCCGGGGACACCGAGTCTTTTCAGATTTGAAAAACGTGGCGTAACAGGGTATCTGACGGAGAACCCGCTCTATGAGCGGGTTTCCCATGACGTCGTGTGTTGTCGGACATGGCACAAAACGGCCTCTTTTGTGCAAAGCCCGTATAGGGCTCTAACTTTGTTTACATGAATTACTGGCGTGGACGTTTGACTACAATCTAGAGGTATGTTACTTATTAGGTATTCTGGTGTTTCGGGGGAAATTTCTCCCTAGCTACTGTGGTATAATGATAGGAAGGATATACGAGGGAGAACTGCGAAAAGGTGAATATGGTGGGAACTTTAGTACTCACAAAATCCCAGAAACTCCTCTACGAACTTATTCGTCGATTAAACGGAGTTGAGGATAAAACAAAGCTTGCGAAGCTGCAGTATTTTGCTGACTTCATTCACTATGCTTTCCATGATACCCCTATTTCTGAGGTGACGAATGTTTATGAACGGAGAAAGCAAGGACCGCTCTCGATAGGTTTTAATGCCGACCTGGCTACTCTGAAAAGAAACGGCCTTGTTGGGGAGGGTCCGACGTATCATTTCTCTGTGAAAAAAGAGGTTGATACTAGTCTGTCACCGCAGGAGAGCTTTACGATTGATTATGTTCTAAAGAGATACGGGAAGCTTTCATATGACGAACTTATAAATATCTGTCATTCACAAATACCACACCTTTCAGCGAAGGAAAACGGAATTGTAGCGTTCTTCACAGCGTATAATTTGGTTGACGAGTACCAGGACTACAAAACTGCATAATCCCCTCCTTGGTGATGAGATGCACTCTCTATGCGTGTCCTAAGTTTTGGTCTGACCTGAAGGAGGTGCGGAAGAGCGCTTCAAAGAAGTCTCTTTTCGAGACTTCACTAAACGACGAGCAGTTCGGCGTTTCGGATATTGAGTCGAGACTTGACTCCATAGAGATTCTCGGTGCTATTTCAACAGCGGTACAGAATACATTTGACGAACCGAGGCAGCTCTCTGCTCCGTTGGCCAGACAGCCGTTCCTGGATCACGGATTTACAATTTATAAGGCAAGATATGCCGCAGACGGTAGAGGGCAGAGTTCCGGGCTGCGGATTATTTATTGTCTTGGAGCGGGAAGAAGTATTCTTTTTGTCTGTATAGCTTTCAAGGGCGCTGTCGAGAATGAGATGGAATTTGAGGCAGAGGCAATATGGAGAATAGGAATGTTTCTCGAGAATGGGATTGGATAGTGAGAGTGTGTTGTGTTTTTCTTGCCACATTCCGCCGTCTTGTTCCCTCCCCAAGCCTACGTCATCGTGGAAGCAAGCTCGTCGTCGGGCTCCGGACGACTGCTAAACTGTACGAGTTCGGCAAAGAGTGTACGCAATGTTCGAAGTCTGGTTTGATACGGGACACAGGGTTAGTCAGCCCGCCTGGCAGCGTAGGCGAATTGGTCGAAATACCGTGTCAAGTTTTTCAACGTATCGTGGTAAACGCTCCCGCCGAGAGCGGTGTCGGCGAACACTTCCCGCGCTCGCGCGATTTCGGTGCGGCGACCCTTCCAGCGCGGGTCCTCCAGTGTCAGGTCGAAAAGCTCGAGTGCCCGTTCTACTGCCGCCTGAAACAGCTGCTCGTTTTTCCCTTGTTGTCGCTCCGCGCGCGTGACTTCGCTGCCGATGTTACCCAACTGCTCCGCAAGCGATAGTTTTTGCCACTCTCCGTTTGCCAGCTCTTTGTGTACGAACGGCATTATTCTGTTATCAGCTTCCGCACGATGGTTCTTATCTTCTCTCTCGTTTCGGGACTCTCCACGTCGCGTGACCGGTTGCCGTAGTGGGGTTTCAGATTGATCATCGAATCAAATTCAATCCATTCATCCTCCGATTTTTCCGGATATATATTGATACCCCAGACATTCTCGCGTTTCGAGTTCGTTTTTTCCGAGAGCAGCACCTCTTCATCGGCGTGGAGCTCCCCGCCTACCGCCATGATTTCCTGCTCGATGTCGATGGCTGCTTTTACGATGTTACCAAACGATTCACTCGCCATATTGGCGATTTCCTCGCGCTTGATGGCATCTCTGACGATTTTCATATCCATATTCCCGGCTCAGTGCACCTTTATGTTATAGAACCGGTGCTTGCCGATTTTCACGATATCGCCGTCCGCGAGCGGCGGCGTTTCGTCCGGTGAAGCGTGCACTTCGCTGCCGAGTTTCACCGCCTTGCTTTGGATAAGGCGGCGGGCTTCATTTCTACTCACGCCCGTCGCGGCGACGAGTTCAAGAAGCGTCGCACCGCGTTTCACCGCGAGCTCCGGCGCGTCTTCGGGCGCGACGCCCTCGGAGAACGTTTTGACAAACTGCTCGCGCTCGGCGCGCGCCTCCGCTTCGCCGTGATAGAGGGCGGTTACCGTCTCGGCGAGGAGCAGCTTCGTGTCTCTCGGGTGCATATCCTCCGGCATATCGACATCGGTCAGGGTTTCGAAATACTTCGCAACGAGCGTGTCGGGGATGGTCATCAGTTTCCCGAACATCTCGCGCGGTTTTTCCATAATGCCGATATAATTGCCGTAACTCTTGCTCATTTTCCGCGCGCCGTCCGTTCCTTCGATGAGCGGGACGGTCAAGATATCCTGCTCCGGCATATTGAGATGCCGTTGCACCCGCCGGCCCATCAGGAGATTAAACTTCTGGTCGGTGCCGCCCACCTCAAGGTCGGCGCGGACGGCGACGGAGTCGTAGCCCTGGAGCAGGGAATAGAAAAGCTCGAGAAGCGTGATGTCGTTTCCTTCTTTCATGCGTTTCTGGAAATCACTCCGTTCAAGGAGTTGCTGGACTGATGCGGCCCGACTCAACTCCAGCAATTCCTTCAGCCCCTTACCGAGCCATTTACTGTTGTGCATCACTTCTGCTTTCTTCACATTAATCACGCGTCCTGCTTCGGAGAGATATTTTTTCTCGTTTGCTTTAATATCCTTTTCGGTGAGCGGGGGGCGCGTCTTGTCGCGGCCCGACGGGTCGCCGATTTGCGCCGTGAAATCGCCGATGATGAGAACTACTTGGTGCCCCGCGTCCTGAAACTGCCGCAGTTTACGCAGGACGACGGTGTGCCCGAGGTGGAGGTCCGGCGCCGTGGGGTCGATGCCGAGCTTCACGCGCAGTTTGTCGCCCTTCCGGAGGCGTTCCGCCAAGTGTTCCCGCTCCACGATTTCCTCCACGCCCCGCGTGAGCATCGTCCGAATCGTCGTTTCATCCGTTTTCGGCATAGATACAGTATAGCTTGATTGATTCCCGAAACCAATCAACTACGGGAACCAATCAGCAAAGATTGAAAAAACATATCTTTTGTGGCACTATGCTCGTATATGAATCTGATACCGACAGTCATCGAGCGGAACGGGCGGGGTGAGCGCGTGTACGACATCTATTCGCGCCTCCTGGAAGAGCGCATCGTTTTCCTCGGCGGGCCCATCGTTGACAGCGTGGCGAACAGCGTCATCGCCCAGCTTCTCTTCCTCGACCACAAGGATTCGAAGAAGGACATCATGCTGTACCTCAACACGCCGGGCGGCTCCGTCACGGCGGGCATGGCGATCTACGACACGATGCAGCACGTGAAGGCGCCGGTTTCCACCATCTGCGTCGGCATCGCCGCGTCGATGGGCGCCGTACTCCTCGCCGCGGGCGAGAAGGGAAAGCGTTTCGTGCTCCCGAACTCGGAAGTCCTACTCCACCAGGTGATGGGCGGCGCCGAGGGACAGGCGATTGAGATAGAGATTACGGCGAAGCACATCGTGAAGCTCAAGAACAAGCTGAACGAAATCATCGCGAAGCATACCGGCCAGCCCCTGAAGAAAGTCGAGGTCGACACGGACCGCGATTTCTGGCTCGACGCCGAGGAAGCGAAAAAGTACGGCGTCGTCGACAAAGTGATTAAGAGAAAGTAGCGCGATAGTGAGACTTAGTTCCCTTGGTCAGCAGTGTGTTATAATGAAGCCATGCGAAACCGCATGGCTTTGTTTTTGAGAACCGGGCTCGTTGTCGGACTTGTCTGCGGTGCCGTCGGAGCGCTCGTCTATACGGCCGTGCTGGCAGTCAGTCCGCCCGTTCTGATGAGCGACGGCGTCATGGCGCCGTCCGCGTGTAGCATTTCGCTGCAGTGGACGCAGGAGGATGCCGCCGACAGCTTCACGTACGACGTGAAAATCGACGCGGGTTCGTGGAATCTCGGCAATCCGCTGCCCGACATAAGCTGCGCGGACGCTCCCTGCGAGCTCTCGCACACGTTCACTGCGGCGGACAGCATCCGTCCC
>CAYYYM010000026.1:0-7932 GCA_964476325.1 uncultured Candidatus Saccharibacteria bacterium
CTCCAGCCCCAGGATGTGGTGCATATTCCTCACATATTACTATGTGTATAGACTATATTTTCATCCTATCGCCCGCCGTAGGTTTCACACCATAGCATGGCATTACAATAGGAGACGGCGTATTAATCACGCAGTATATCCTACGCAATTCTCCCCTTTCGGGTCAGTCGTTACGGGGCTAGAACGATTTTGTACTTCATGCTCGGGACAATGTAAATCCCGATGAGTCGAACAAATTCCTTCGACGATTTTTGTGGAATGTACACATTCCAGTACTGCCCCTTCTTATGCAACGAACTGCTAATACCGAAGTTATGTTTCAATGTCGCACACAACCGAAGTTGATCGGCACGTGAAAACATATCAGTACTGAGCCGGAACGCATTGCAATCATTGCGCTTATATCCATCCACCAAGGACAGTTCCGAGTGTGATTGCAGTTTGTTCTTGCGTCAATTGCATAAGAGAGAATCGTTCAGCTTCCCACGGTATTATCCTACCATACTGGGTACTAAGATAGGACTTCACCGTTATTAGCCGTTTTACCAATCCGGTTTACACCGGAATCGGCCCAACTCGAGCCGACATCGAGGTGCCGAACCGCGCCGTCGATATGAACTCTCGGGCGCGACTAGCCTGTTATCCCCGGGGTAACTTTTATCCGATGTCTCCAACCTTTCTATGAAGGATTGTCGGGTCGCTAAGCTCTGCTTTCGCACCTGCGCGGCGTGTCTGCCTTGCAGTCAAGCCGGCTTTTGCCTTTGCACTTCGAGCGCGGTTTCCATCCGCACCAAGCCGACCTTAATAGACTCCTCCGTTACTCTTTAGGAGGAAAGCGCCCCACCTAAACTACCCGCCAGGCACTGTCCTGCAGCGTTTTTGCCGCTGCGGTTAGTCGCAAGCCCCTATAAGGCAGGTGTCCCATTGGCGGCTCCACTCCGGCCGAAACCGGAGCTTCAAAGCCTCCCTGCTACGCTTCGCATATAGAGACCGGCAACAATACCAAGCTATAGTAAAGCTCCCGGGGTCTTTCCGTCCTGCTACCAGCAGCCGGCATCTTTACCGGCATTGCATTTTCATCGAGCTCCTCGCTGAGACAGTTTCCCAGTCGTTACGCCTTTCGTGCGCTCCGGAACTTACCCGGAAAGGAATTGCGCTCTTCGTTTTATCACCCGATGTTCCTTTGCATCGGGTTCCTCCATATCGCCATGGAGATCGGACTATATCTTCCCCGCCGTGGCGGGGTTCGGCATATAGTCTCTGAGGATTCTAGGAACGTGTTTTCTTTCGGTTCATACGAGACGCTAAACGTAAAATCATATTCCAACCATGTTTCGTCAGATGTTCTTTACACACCATCATCGCGACAATTTCCTTAAATATCAGGAAATCCTGTTGCTTCGATGTGTGCAACGGACACGCAACAAACACCGGAATAATTTTCTCGTTCAGGTCCTTTATGGACCGCACACAGTACCGGTACAGATGTTCATGATGATTGTCATAGCGCTTGTTGAGAACAATACTCCCACATCCGAAGAAATCTCTTATTTCTTCAAGCGCGGGTAAACTCTTACTTCCCTGTGTTACGACAAACTCAGGAAAAATCTGCTTACCGAATCTCGTAGTGAGATTACGAATGATGGAAACGGTAAAACATCCCTCACCATCAGTAAATCCCACTATCCACTGAACCATTCCTAGTCTTTCCTGCTGATTATCTGCACTGGTCACATTGTCACTATGGATACATGATACCATAGTAGTGCCAGATACTACAGACTTTTCGTCACAGACGTTCCAGCATATAGCCGAATTTTACTAAGGCAGCGCGACCTACCTTAGAACGGTTAGAGTTACCGCTGACATTGACGAGGGCTTCGGCCGCTCAGCATTCACCACCGAAGTGACAAACACCGACAGCGTTAACCTTCTCGCATCGGTCAGGCGTCAGCCCCTATACATCCTCTTGCGAGTTGGCAGGGACCTGTGTTTTTAGTAAACAGTCGCCAGGAAATCTTTCGCTGCGTCCCGCCTCCCCTATATTGCTATACGGTAGCGGGAAGGCCTTATCCCGAAGTTACGGCCGCTATTTTGCCGAGTTCCTTAGCGAGGTTTCACTCGTTCCCCTGAGGCTACTCGCCTCGTCCACCTGTGGCGGTTTCCGGTACGGAGCCGCGCGCACGCACCTGAGAGGTTTTTCTTGGAAGGCTCTTCATCCGAATCAATGGTGTAAAACACCACCTTTCGCGTATGACCGAAACCGGCACTGAAGCCGGGCTCGGAGATTTGCTCCGAGACCGTTTCTTGTCATACGCGACACCAAACCATTCAGGCGCCCGGATTTATTTCCTTCGTCATCCCATCGGTATCTTACGCGCGGCGGGCAGGAATATTGACCTGCTGTCCATCAGCTGCGGCTTTCGCCATCGCCTTAGGGCCGCCTAACCCTCCGTCGATTCCCGTTGCGGAGGAAACCTTGGACTTACGGGGGACCGGTTTTGCACCGGTCATGCGATTACTCATGCCAACATTCTCTCTTCCTAACGCTTCACTTGGCCTCACGGCTCAAGCTTCAGCGCGATAGAAATGCTCTCCTACCACGCGCTGCGTAAACGCAGCGCATCCGCGTCTTCGGTATACTGCTTAGCCCCGATGAATCTTCGGCGCCGCTGCGCTCGAATAGTGAGCTGTTACGCACTCTTTGAAGGGTGGCTGCTTCTGAGCCAACCTCCTATCTGTTTGGACACAACGACAACCTTTCACACTGAGCAGTAATTTAGGGACCTTAGACGGCGATCAGGGCTGTTTCCCTCTCGACCACGAAGCTTAGCCCCCGCAGTCTAACTGCCAAGTTTCCATCTTCGGTATTCGGAGTTTGACTGGAAAAGCGAGCTTGCGCCCTGTCTTCCCCAACCAGTAGCTCTACCCCCGAAGACTGATTTCGCCTAAACGGCGCCTTGACGCTAACCCGAAAGTTATTTCGGAGAGAACCAGCTATTTCCAGGCTCGATTAGCTTTTCACTTCTTACCCCAACTCATCCAAAGGTTTTGTAACGCCAACTGGTTCGGGCCTCCTCCCGTACTTCTACGGGATTCACCCTGGTCAGGGCAAGCTCGCCTGGTTTCGGGTCTTATCCGGACGACTCACGCACTGTTCATACTCGGTTTCCCTTCGGCTCCGTCCCGTAGGACTTAACCAGGTCCTCTACCTCACTAATTTCGTCAAATCTGAAAGCGAACGAACGAGACGATTTCAAGGCACGACGACGAGGCGTACTCCAAAGTCTCACTCGATACACTCGCTCCTCGCGTCGCGAATCCGTCTCAAGATTCGCTCCGTCAGATTGATGAAATTGGTGAGGCAGAGGACACAGCCGTACAGATAAACTCGTTGGCTCATTCTTCAATAGGCACGGCGTCACCCCGCTAAGCGGGGCTCCGCCTCCTTGTAGGTAAACGGTTTCAGGTACTATTTCACCGCCCTCACCGGGCTGCTTTTCACCTTTCCCTCACGGTACTGGTTCACTATCGATTATCACGCATATTTAGCCTTACCCGATAGTTCGGGCAGATTCTCCCGAAGTTTCCTGTCTTCGGGGTACTCAGGAATTCAAACACCGATCATAATCAGATTTCGCCTACGGGGCCATCACCCTCTGTGGCCGCCCGTTCCAGGGCATTCGGCTATCTTTTCGGACCAGCTTAATGTTCGAACCCTACAACCCTAACAGAATAAATCTATTAGTTTGGGCTTCTCCCCTTTCGCTCGCCACTACTCAGGGAATCACATTCGTTTTCTCTTCCTCCAGCTACTGAGATGGTTCACTTCACTGGGTGCGCTCCGTGACGTCTTACGCGTCACGGTACCTTGAGATTATCAAGGTGGGTTTCCCCATTCAGGCATCCCCGGATTGCAGGTTGCTACGCACCTCCCCGGGGCTTATCGCAGCTACGCCGCGCCTTTCATCGCTGCGTGATATCAAGGCATCCACCGTTCACCCTTACGTTCCACATATTGTTCTAGAGAGCTTCTACCTCGAAAAAATGATTTTTCAAGTTCTTACTGAATCGCATATTCACTTGTCAACGTCCACTCGGTACAATCGCCGCCTTGCATGGCGGAATCCCGCTGCGGCGGGACAAAAAACCGCCGGGGTGGCGGAGGAGAGACAAACGGCACCGATGCACCGCTTATCACGGCCTCCCGCCATGCAAGGAATACTTCAAAGTCCGCATGTAAAAACATTATAGAGTACCACGAACGGCTGTGTCAAACCCCGATAGTGTTAAGCCGCCCCGCGGTGGCTGACGCCACTCCTCTCGGAGGGCGGAGCACTATCGGGGTCAAATAGTAAGGGCCCCGCCGAAGCGGGGCCGAGATCAAGAACAGCTTGAAGTGGACTTGCATCGAAATGAGAACAAGAAACAAGAAACGACCTTGTTCTTTGTTGGTCCAGACTGCCTCCCTCGGCAGCCCTGTTTACACATTCATAAAGGCATCCCTCCTTCCTGTGTCCGACGTTGAAGGTCGGACAGTAGCGATGTCAAAGAGCGACATACGAGTTGCGCCGTTTTTCGCCCGGAGCAACTCCCTCTCTTGGGTACGGTGAACAGCATACCACAACCGGGAATATATGCAAGCCCGCTTTCCTTGATTGGTTTCGGGAATCTAACAAACTTGTTAGATTCCCGAAACCAATCAGTCGATGTCGACGAGAACGTCGGGGCCTTCGGGAGTAATGGCAACGGTTGTCTCAAAATGCGCGCTCCGGTCGCCGCGTTCCGTCGCGAAGCTGCCGTCCTCGCGCTCCACGGCGCGGTCGGACTCGAACGAAAGCATCGGCTCTATCGCGAGCACGAGTCCCTCCGTCAGCTTCATGCCGGTTCCCCGCTCCCCGAAGTTATACACGTCAGGCTCCTCGTGCAGCTCGAAGCCGACGCCGTGGCCGATGAGATTTTTCACCACGTGCAAGCCGTACTTCCCCGCCGTCCGCTCAATCTCGTACCCGATGTCGCCCAGGCGGTGCGCCGTGTCGCATACACGGAGCGCGTTGCCCAGCGCCTCGCGCGTCGCGCGGATGAGCTTCCGGTCGTTCTCCGACACATCACCGACCGCAACGGTCACCGCGGCATCCGTGACGTATCCCCGATACGTCACGCCCATGTCGAGCGAGAGTAGGTCCCCGGATTTCAAAACAGTCGCATCGGGGAGGCCGTGCACGACGACGTCGTTCACCGACGTGCATAGGCGTGCCGGATACGGCGCGGCACCCGGCCCGGGACGAAACCCGAGAAACGTCGCCTCGGCACGCGCCTCTTCCAGAATCCGTTCGGCGAGCGCGTCAAGTTCCGCGAGCGCCGTGCCCGGCTTCGCCCGCTCCGAAAGCGCGTGCAGCAGGTGCGAGAGTATCACGCCCGAGGCGCGCAGTCCCGCGATGTCTTCCTTCGTCTTTTTACGAATCATGAGTGAGGCCGAGCGCCGCCTTGACTCGTTCGTGCACTTCATAGGGATAGCCGGTGCCGTCGATTTCCGTGACGATTATGCCGTAGTCCCGCATCTCTCCGATGAGCGGGACGATTTCCTCGGTGTACACCTCGAGGCGATGCTTGATGGTTTCCGGATTATCGTCCGGCCGTTTCTCTCCCTTCCCGCCGCAGAAGTTGCAGCGGGCGCCCTCCGTCGCGCCCATCATCGGCAAACCGCACACCGAGCAGATGAGGCGGCTCGCATTGCGCGTGAGGGATTCGTCCGCCGGCACACGAAGCAGAATGAGGTGTATGTTTTCCTCCCCGTACTGTTCCGCGAGCGCCGGGAGGAGTCCCTGGTGCTCCGCGTCACCGAACGCTTCGAACGGGGTGCGCGGCGAACCGCTCAGGACCAGGCTCAATCCCGCCTGCGCGATGCGGAGCACCTTGTCACGCTCCAGCGAGAGGACCCAGGCGGGGTCGACGAGCTCGCCGGCTTGATACTGCTCGCGCTTGCGCTTGAGCGTCGCGTCGGCGTTCGGCGCGAAGAGCACGTGCTTGAGATACCGGCCGGTGTCGAAATGCACGAAATGAAACGCCCGCGCGAGGAGTTCCGCCTGCGTCCCCTTCCCTGCGCCGGGAGGTCCGTAGAGAATAATCGCCTGTTCAGCGCTAGATTCTCTCATACTCCCTCACAGACAACTGCGACTGCAGCTGCTTCATAACGTCCAAGGCGACCGCAACGACGATGAGGAGCGCCGCACCGCCGATGGTAAACGTCTGGATGCCGGTCAGCACCTGCGTCACGTTCGGCAGGACGGCGACGAACCCCAGGAAGATGGCTCCGAAGAGCGTGATGCGGTGCACGATATGCTGCAGGATGTGCGTCGTCTGGTCTCCGGGCCTGATGCCGGGCAGGAACCCGCCGCTCTGCCGCAGGTTCTTGGATATCTCCTCGGGATTAAACGTGATGGCGGTATAGAAATACGTGAACATCCCGACGAGGAGGAAGTACAGGACGCTGTAGAGTATCTGGTTGTTAAACACGTTCGCCACGAACTCGTTCGCCCGCGTCGCAAGGTCGGCCGAAAACATACCGAGGAACTGCGCGATAAACTGCGGGAAGAGCAGGAGCGAGATGGCGAAGATGATGGGGATGACGCCGGCCTGGTTGATCTTGAGCGGCAGGTACGACGCGACGCCTCCGTAGAGCTTGTTGCCCCGCACCCGCTTCGCGTACGAGACCGGTATCTTCCGCTCCCCCTCGTTCACGTACGTCACCGCGGCGATGATGACGATGGAGAGCACGACGAATCCCACGTACGTCGGGAGCATGGCGGGGTCGTAGGACGCGACGTTCGAAGCGGCCACCTGAGGCAGGCGCGCCACAATACCGGAAAAGATGATGATGGAAATGCCGTTCCCGATTTTATATTCGGAAATAATCTCCCCGATCCAGACGAGGAGCATCGTCCCACCCGTGATGATGACGATATTGGAAAGCATCTGAAAGAGCGAAAGCGGGAGGATGACTCCCTGCGACACGAGCAGATTCAGGAACCCGTATCCCTGCAGGAGCGCGAAGGGGATGGTGAGGTACCGGGAGATGCGGTTAAATTTCGCCCGCCCCTCGGCACCCTGTTCGTAATACTCCTCCTTGAGCTTCGGGAAGATAATCATGAGGAGCTGCATCACGATGACCGCCGTGATGTAGGGGCCGACGCCGAGCATAACAAGCGACAGGCGGGACAGCCCGCCGCCGGAGAAAATGTTCAGAAATCCGAAGAGCTTGTTCGAGGCGAAGAACTGATTCAGCGCCTCGGCATCGACGCCCGGTATGGGTATTGCGGCAAGCAGGCGAAACACCCCGAGCAGCGCCAAAACGGTGATGACTTTTTTGCGGAGTTCCGGAACTTTGAAAACCTGTAGAATATTCGTCATGAGACAGTTCCGCCCGCTTTCTCTATCTTCTCACGGGCGGCTTTTGAGACCGGCAGTCCTTGCACGGTGAGCTTCCTGGTCACGTCTCCGTTCCCTAAAATCTTCGCCGGCATTCCTTTCTTCAGTATACCAGCTTTCACGAGCGCGGAGAGCGTCACCGTGCTCCCCGCCTTGAACGCGTCAAGTGCCGACACGTTAACGGCGACCGCCCGCGGCGCATGGGAGCGAAACGTGACACCGCGGAGCTTCGGCAGCGTCTTTACCGCCTCGGTGTTCGCGCGGTACTTCCGCGTGCCGGCACGCGCTCCCTGACCCTTGATGCCGCGCCCGGAATACGTGCCGCGCTTGCCGCCTCTCCCGACTCGTTTCTTATGCCGCTTGGCTGTGTTTTTTAACAGTTCCATCCCGATAGTGTCAGGGTGTGCTGGCACACCCGTTGCTCTTGCTTAAAACCTTGTATTCCAACTTTGACATATTGCTTGTTCGTCATTCGATGTCCGATCGTGTGTTTTGACACTATCG
>CAYYYM010000027.1:0-6701 GCA_964476325.1 uncultured Candidatus Saccharibacteria bacterium
CATTGCTACTTATTAATAAATTTGTTCCACCATTAAATCCCCAATACCCATTAGTATCCCCTATTGCAATTTCATAATTAGATGGAGCTGACCAACTTCCGCCCGCATTATGAATTTCCAATTTTGCTCCCGGACTCGTCGTCCCGATGCCCACCTTCCCGCTCACATACAACCCGCTCGCCGGCAGCCCGACGACCGTGTTTGTCCCGATACCGAGCGCCCCGTTTATCGCGTAGTTCCCGCTCGCGAAGACTGAACCGGCGATGAACTGCTCCGGGTCGACTTCCGTCAGGTTCACGGCGCTCCCCCGATAGCTCGGGGCTTGGATGTCTCCCTCTCCGACCCGCAGCCGCACACCGCTGTCGATGTCAAAGGCGGGGTAGCTGATGCCGACCTGGCCGATCGGATTGATGTCAAAGATGACCTTCCCGGGATAGTTGCCCACGCTCTCGCGGTAGAGCTGCAGGTTGCCGAAATTGCGCGCGGACCAGAGGTACGCGATGCCGACGCCGCTCGCAAACGAAGTGTTTTTCACGCCGATGCCCGGGTTCGTCGTGGATGCTACCATAAAGGTGTACCCGTGCGCGGTGGAGCCACTCTCCGTCGACGTCGCGTCAAAGGGGTCCGAAGGCGTCGCATTGCTCGTCCCGAACCCGATGTTTCGGTTTGAGTCCACGTCAAAGAGGCCGCCGCCGGTTCCCGGCGTCTGGCCTGCCGCCGGTCCCACGAACGCCTGCACCGGCGCGGCGAAGAGGGTAAACGCGGCAAACGTCCCCAGCGCTGCGGCTATCATTGTCCGACTCCGGAAGTCGAGGATATTAAACTTGAACTTCATGTAATCTTCGTCTTAATCTCAACGATGTCCTTCGTATTTCTGTCAACTTGCCGTTCAATCCTGCTTATTGCTGCACCCTGCATAGTCACCTGCTCTACGAGGGGCGAAAGCATGGACTTTACCTCATCAAAGCCTGTGAGCATTGTTTTCTCTAAAGAGTCAAAACGCATGTCTACTTCCTCAAACCTCCTGTCATGTTCCAAGAGCTTTGTCGCAAGTACGTCAAATTGTCGGTCATGTTCAGCTAATTTTGCATCGAGACCGTCAAACCGTCGGTCATGCTCTTCAAGCCGTCGGTCATGCTCTTCAAGCTTGGCATCGATACGGTCAAATCTTTCCCCAAACTCACCTAACTTATTCAAAATCTTTTCTTCGCCGTTCATAAATTTACTTCGGCTTCACGATGAGTAATCCTTCCATGCCTCCCGCCGCGCAGTAGTCCCGGCATTCTATCTTAAACGTCCCGCTCTGCGGCACACGGAAGCTCGTGTGCTGTTCTATGCCGCTCGGTCCGGTGAGATACACGCCCATCGCGGGGATGGAGAGGTCATACTGCCCCCCTTGGGACACGAAGGTGATTCTCACGATATTTCCCTGCACGACGACGAGCTCATTCGGGTCATAGCCCCGCCACGAAGCGACGACGTGGTAGGCGCCGAGCGACTGGTCCCTCGTCGGGTCGGTGACAACCTGGACCTGTTCTTCCGGCGTGGTCTCCACCGCGTCCTGGGGAACGAACGACGTGAAACCGGTATCTTTGAGTTCCTGCTGCGCCTCCGCGGCGCTCGGTCCGGCTCCCTCTTCGGCCGGCACGCCTTCCAGCTCCGCTCCTTTCCTGCCGCTCAAGGAGATGCCGACAATCACGATGCCGACGAGAAGGACGATTCCCGCGATGAGCACGTACAGCTCCCGCCTGTTGAGAACACTCATCCCCGCAATCGCCTTCTTATCCGCCGTCCGAGTTCCCTTGCCGCCCGTCTTGTTAGCCCCGTTCGCCATTCCTCACATTATACCACATCCCCCTGTGCATAACTTTATCGCATATTGATTGGTTTCGGGAATCTAACAATCCTGTTAGATTCCCGAAACCAATCAGGACTACCTTATGCCTCAAACTCCTTCATCATCTCCCGATTATCCTGAAAATCCCGCAACCAGTTTATAAACCGGCGCCGATACTCATCCGGCCCGCCTGTCAGCCGCTCCTGTAAGTATCCGCGCTGTGTCACTGAGGGGAAGTTCCGCCGCCCGACATAGTCGGCAAAACTGCTCCAGCGATAGCTTTCCATATACTCAAGCGCCGCCGCTGCGTTTTCCAATTTTCCCTCCCGCCACTCGGGGTAGATAAGGTCAAGTATATTGGCATACACGTAAAAGACGACATATTCGAAATATTCTTGTGTATCAATATGTTTGCACTTATATCTTCCTTGAAACAACGCTCCAGATCGCTCATATTTCTTGTTGAAATAATTCGCGTGTCCTATCCCCACCTTTCTCATAAACAGCGGTATTCCGTCTTCTGTGAACGGTCGCAGAAGTAAATGATAATGATTGGGCAGTAACGTAAATGCGAGGACCTCTACAACTGGTTGTTTCTTTCTATTGACTGTAATCCCACTTGATTGATTCCCGAAACCAATCAACCGAGAAAAGTTATATATCACTTCCCAACTATTAAACTCCGCCAACGTAAAAGTAAATCGAAGATAATCAGACTCATCACAAAAAATCTGGCGCCTATCCACACCACGATTCACGATATGGTACACGTCCCCTATCACAAAAACTTCTCGATTTGGCATAGTAATTCCTTGATCCAGCTTGTTAGATTCCCGAAACCAATCAGGTTTGATTGGTTTCGGGAATCTAACAAAAATCAACATCCCCTTTCATCATACAACTTTTGACGGAACTGAAGCGCTTCGGCGACATGTTCACGTTCGACGGATCCGCTCCCAGCTAAATCAGCAATAGTGCGTGCAACCTTGATAAGCTTGAAATATGTCCGGGCCGATAAGTGGTGCTTCGTGCTCGCAAGAAGCAGCAACTGCTCACTCTCCGGACTCAAGTTCACATAGGTTTTAATATGCGAATTTCTCATCTCGGCATTCGTCGTGATGCCCACATCGGCAAATCGCCGAAGCTGAATTTGTCGTGCGCGTTCAACCGTTTCGCGCAACGCCCGCGAGGTACACTGTGGTTCATCACCCCCATTGTACTGCAGCTTTTCCGGCGCAACCGGATCCATCTGTATGTGTAAATCGATGCGGTCGAGTATCGGACCTGACACACGCTTGCGATACCGTTCAATCTCTCGCGGCGAGCAGGTACAAACGCGATGCGGATGCCCAAGATAGCCGCAGGGACACGGATTCGCTGCCGCGATAAGCATAAATTCCGACGGATAGGTAATATGCTCCCTGCTCCGCGAAATGGTGATGCATCCGTCCTCAATCGGCTGGCGGAGCGCTTCCAGGACCATACGCGGAAACTCGTTGAATTCGTCCATAAAGAGCACGCCGCGATGCGCCAAACTCACTTCTCCGGGCTGCGGAATCGTCCCGCCGCCGATGAGCCCTACGGATGAAATGGTATGATGCGGCGCGCGAAACGGACGTTCGCGGATAATGCCGCCGTGCGGCGGAATCCGCCCTGAGACAGAATACAGTTTCGTCACCTCAAGCGCCTCACGATCGGTGAGAGGCGGCAGAATACCGGAACACGCCCGTGCGAGCATCGTCTTCCCTACACCGGGACTTCCGCTCATAAGCACGTTATGTCCACCCGCTGCAGCAATGACACAGGCTCGTTTCGCTTGTTCTTGTCCCGCAATTTCGGACATGTCAAATTCCGGTTCATTCTGCTCGTACATCTCGTCAACGTGTTCGATAGAGCGCAAGAGTTCCACGCCCAAAAGATGAGCGAGAAGTTCTGTTAAACTCCGCACGCCGTACACGTCAACGCCACCGACTGCCGACGCCTCATTTGCCGATGCCATCGGGACAAATACCTTTCTAAAACCTTTCTCTTTGGCAAAAAGCGCGAGCAGCAACGCGCCACGACCATGCCGCAAACCACCGTCGAGCGACAGTTCACCAAAGAAGAGCGCATCGTCGGGTATAGTATACTTCATAACCGATGAGAGAATACCAACTGCAATCGGCAAATCGTAGAGCGAACCCTCCTTCGGAACATCCGCCGGAGCAAGATTCACCGTAATGCGACGTTGGGGAAACTCTAACTTCGAATTCGCGATAGCGGTCCGTATACGGTCCTTACTTTCCTGAATTGCCTTGTCTCCCAAACCAACAATATCAAGCCCAGGCAGACCGCGGGAAGCAACATTAACTTCAACCTCAACACCAACAGAATGCATCCCCGAGAGCGTCGCCGACAAGACCTTAACCAACATAGTACCTGCCAAGTTTTTCCGTAACCGCACCTTGCAGTTCCATAAACGACAGCATCGTCCCGACTTCTTCACTCGAAACGCCGAGTTTGCGACTTAACTCATTCACCGTAAGTGCTTCGTTCTTCAGGATAGAGAGAATACTCGCCTCATCAAAAACGAATTCATCACTCTCATCATACTCACTATCCATTTCTTCCTGTTCGAGATTCACATGGTAATATCTCAAAACATCTTCCGCGAGCGTCACCATCTCGGCCTGCCGCGATTTGATAAGCTCCAATGTTCCTTCCGAAACGGGGCTTGTAATCTGTCCCGGCACGGCGAAAAGTTTCCGCCCGTATTCGAGCGTGAGCCGCGCGGTGATAAGTGACCCGCTCCGTCTTCCGCCCTCGACGACGAGCACCGCCTGCGACAAGCCGGCGACGATGCGGTTGCGCGCCGGATACGTCCATATCTCGGCAGGGAATGTTCCCTTGTATTCCGAAACGACGAGTCCGCCGCGGTTTAAGAGCTCGTGGTACAAATCCTCCTGATAGGCGGGGTGAATCATATCAATACCGCACGGCATCACGGCAATCGTCTTCCCGCCAACTTCCACCGCCGCGCGGTGCGCCGCTGCATCAACACCGTACATGAAACCGGACACGATGGTGACACCAGCTCCAGCGATCTCACGAACCAGGTCGCGCGCGACGCGCTCACCGTAATTTGTCATCCGCCGCGTCCCCACGACGCCGAGGCACTGCTCGAAGAGCTGTTCTCGCCATGCGCCTTTGTAGTACAGGGGTGACGGCGGCTCCGGTATGCTCCGCAACCGCTCCGGATAGCTATCATCCTCTATATAAACGCATTTATCCATATTTGAGCTCGTTGTTGATTGGTTTCGGGAATCTAACAGTTCTGTTAGATTCCCGAAACCAATCAAAGCGCACCGGTGAGCGTAAATCCCCAGATACTTCTCGCTCCGCCGCGGCGGGCTGCCCGGGCACACTCCTTCATCGTCGCCCCAGTTGTCCACACGTCATCAACGATAACAAGTTTCCGCGGCGCAGCCGACTTCAGCGCGTAGGCATGGCGCACGTTCTGCCCGCGCAGGAGCGGGTTGTCGAAATTCGTCTGCGATGCAATCTTCCGCGTCTTGCGGAATATATCTAGCGTCGGTTTCTCAAAATGTTCCGCGAGTCGCTCTGCAATGAGTTGCGCCTGATTGAATCCGCGCTTGTCCTCCGCGAGTACGCGCATCGGCACGTACGCGAAGGCGTCAGCCGCTTGCGCGAAGGAAACAAACCGCTCGTACCGGAGCCAATCCATCTCAAAAGCATTCCATACCCGCACCATGAGTTCCGGCATTGCATCACCCAACCGCTCATACTTTACCCCCCGGACCGCCGCACGCGCCACACCGTCATATCGCCACACATGCATAAGACCGTCGAGCGTATACCTAGCCGCACCACACGTGATATGCCGCTCGCCCGTGAAGCTCGGCTCGCCACAGGCAGGACAAATAAGCTCGCTTTCCTCGAGAGCCACCGCACACGCATTACAGAGATACGCATCATACTTCCCACACCCGAAACAGCGCCGCGGAAAGAGCATATCGGAAAAATAACTATGAATCGATAAAGGTATATTCATTGCTGTTCTACTATAAAATACCAGTCCGACGAGCCGATATCGTAATAATCGCCATCAAATGAACAAGAATCCTCGCATGAGGCAAGATTGCCTCTCCCGAGTCCCCTGCCCGCACAGCCAGCGTCATATGCGAGCTCCCCAATCTTGATAGCGTTCCGCCACCTGTTACCACCACTTCCGATCATCTTTGCTCCTGCGACTTCAAGTACAAACCAGTACACCTTGCCTGCGGATACAGATATAGGTGGCGCGAACGAAAACGTAATCTCGCGCTCTTCGCCCGAATTGGCAATTCCATCGACTGAAGCTTCACCAAGAAACAAACTAAAATTGGGCCTGTCGTCTGTATCGCTTCCATAAACTGATATTCTGAGTGTGCTATCTCCGCCATAGTTAACTTGATAACACTTCACCTTCACAACGACTCGGTTAAATGAGAAATCATCCATAGGCGCAAAACTCTGAAAACTCGCCACGGCGGGGCCGTTGTTCGTTTGGCCGCTCACATATCCCCAGTTACCGCTCCAGTCACCCTCGGCATCCTGTGCAATGAGTATAGTTGCCGCCGGATACGACCATGATGTAAAAATGGGCTCGGATACGTTGCCAAAATCATCAACAGCACGCAGGCCAATAATAAAGCTTTCTCCACTTATAGCCTGTTTTTCGCATGTGAGTCTCGCCGCATCAGTATCATCCACACGCTGCCACAATCCCTCATTAAATCCCGAGGTAGGAGAAAAATTGATATCGTACACAATATTATCATCAAGAGTATCAACATCCGTCGCGCGCACCCAATTCACAACAAGC
>CAYYYM010000028.1:0-6420 GCA_964476325.1 uncultured Candidatus Saccharibacteria bacterium
ACGACATCTGCGAGAAGCTCGGCATTGATTACGAAAACGTGCGGGACGGGGTGAGCCGCGATACGCGCATCGGTTCGAGCCACTTAGATGTCTTATACGACAAATATCGCGGCTATGGCGCGGTGGGGTCCCTCAACAGCCCGTGCTTTCCGAAAGATATGAAAGCGTTCATCCAGTTCGCCGACTCCATCGGCGTGAACCTGGAGCTCCACAAAAAAGCCGATGAACTGAACGAGAAATTGCGCCAAAAGATATGAATCAGGAGAAAGCGAAAAAAACGATACTCGTTACCGGAGCGGCCGGTTTCATCGGCAGCCATGTGGTCGACCGGCTCATTGATGCGGGACACACGGTCGTCGCTCTTGACGATTTCAATCCGTACTATTCGCCGGCGTTCAAAGAGGCAAATATACGGCATCACGCGGGGAATAAACGCTTCGTATTCTACGGAGAAGACGTAACAGATATGAACGCGCTCGAAAAGGTTTTCAGAAACCACCATATAGACGCGATTATCCATCTCGCCGCGCGCGCGGGCGTACGCGCTTCCATAGACAACCCCACGTTATATGCGCGAGTTAATATTGACGGGACGCTGAATATGCTTGAAGAGGCGCGCAAATACCGCATTATGCGTTTCGTTTCCGCGTCATCTTCATCGGTATACGGCGACCGGAAAAGCGGACCGTTTTCCGAGAACGACTCGACGGATACGCCCGTCTCCCTCTATGCGGCGACCAAGAAGAGTGCCGAAGTGATCGCCTATGTGTATCACAAACTGTACGGTCTCGAAATCGCCTTGTTGAGATTCTTTACCGTATACGGAGAACGGGGGAGGCCGGATATGGCGCCGTACCTTTTCACGAAGGCGTTGTTCGAAGACGCGCCCATCAAGCGATTCGGAGACGGAACATCCAAGCGGGACTATACATACGTCGGAGACGTTGCGGATGCGGTGGTACGGAGCATCGATGCGCCGCTCGCGTACGAGATTATCAATGTGGGAGACAATAACCCGATAACGCTTAATGAGTTCATAGGAACCCTGGAAGAGATGACTGGCAAGAAGGCACGCATCGAAGAACTGCCGAGCCAGAGCGGTGACGTATCGGTTACATACGCAGACATCTCTAAGGCAAAGCGGATTCTCGGATGGGAACCCAAAACTAGTTTCCGTGAAGGCATCGAGAAATTCGTTGAGTGGTACAAGAAAACGCGCTTATGAAGAGCGGCGCGCAACATCGCGTCATTAAAGGATTCGACGAGCCGGATGCGCTCCCGAGATCCTTGGATGAAGCGGAACGATGGCAGATTGAAAATAAAACCTGGTGGGAGCGCAATCCGATGCGCTACGATTGGGGAGAGGAAATTGAACCGCAGGAATTCAGCCGGGAGTTTTACGAAGAGATAGATCGGCGCTTTTTCGAGAACGCGGCCGAATATCTCCCGCGCGAAGATACACCGTTCGATTCATTGATTCGTTTCAGCGAACTTGACGGGGAAAACGTGCTCGAGATCGGCATCGGCAACGGAAGTCATGCGGAACTTATCGCCAGACGCGCGGGGCGTTTCACGGGCATAGACATCACCTCGTACGCCGTGAAAAGCGTCACGGAGCGTTTTCGGCTGAAGAGTATTCCGGGGGTGATTCGTCAAATGGACGCCGAGGAGATGGATTTCGGAGATGACACACTCGACTTTATATGGAGTTGGGGCGTTATACATCATTCCGCGAACACGGAGCGCGTCATCTGTGAGATGCATCGAATTCTGAAACCGGGAGGGAGGGCGGTCATCATGGTGTATCACCGCGATTGGTGGAATTATTACTGCATGGGGTTGGTGCGCGGTATCATATCGGGCGAATTTACAAAGACGCACTCATTGCACCAGAGCGTGCAACGGACGACCGACGGGGCAATCGCCCGCTATTATACACCGCGTGAGATACGGAAATTGACTGCCGACCGATTTGACTGCGAGCGCGTCTTTACACTCGGTCCGAAGTCGGATGTGTTGGCTCTGCCTCAGAGCATACGGAGGTATGTCGCTCCCCTGATGCCGAATTGGTTAAATCGAGCAATGACGCGGTATTTGCGCATGGGGTCGTTCCTCATCGCGGAGCTTCAGAAGAAATGACAAATTCACCTTATAAAGTGGCGGTTTTTACATCGCACCCGACGCAGTATCATGCGCCGATATTCAAGCTGGCGACAGCGCGTGGTATGGAACTCATCGTATACTACACATGGCACGGGAATGAAAGCGGGCAGTACGACGCGGAATTCGGCCAGCGGGTGAAATGGGATATCCCGCTCCTTGAGGGGTATCGCCACCGCGAGATACGCAACTGGAATCCGAAACCCAAGCCGTCATTCTTCGGTCAGTTCAGTCCCGGAGCAATCTGTGAACTGCGCCGAGAACGGTTTGATGCCGTCGTCCTCTTCGGGTATATGAACGCGACGAATGTGCTTGTGCTCTTGACGAAATGGTGGCATCGTACGCCTGTTATCCTTCGCGGGGAAGCGGACCTTAACAAGCGCATCGGCGTACTGAAACGGATGGCGAAAAAAGTCATTCTCTCCATCCTTTTCAAATTCGTGGACGCGTTTCTATACAGTTACGGGCTGAACAAGAAATTTTTCGAAGCGTATGGCGCGCCGGATGAAAAAATGTTTTTCTACCCCTGTGCCGTTGACAACGACTATTTTCAAAACGAAAAAAAGCGCATTGATGTTGCAGCCGTGAAGCGCGAACTCGGTATGGTAGGTGATACTCCCGTTATTCTCTTCTCAGGAAAATTGATGGACAGGAAACGACCGCTCGATCTCCTCGAGGCATACGGAAATATGGCGGAATCGTTGCCGGATGCAGCTCCATATCTCGTATTTGTTGGAGACGGGGCGTTGCGCGGGAGAATGGAAACATACATCAAGGAACGCGGGCTCAAGCGGGTCATTATCACGGGTTTCAAAAACCAGTCCGAGCTGCCGCGCTACTACGCACTTGCGGACATCTTCGCGCTCCCGTCGGAGTTTGACCCGTCTCCGAAAGCGCTGAACGAGGTGATGAACTTCGGCGTGGCAGTCCTCACGACGACGGGCGTCGGTACCGCGCCGGACCTCGTCGGGACGGAGTGCGGATTCATATACGAAGTAGGGGACGTCGAGACGTTAGCGAAGCATCTCAAAAAGCTCATTCAAGATAGAGGGCTGCTTGAGAAAATGAAACGAAACACGCTCCAGAAGATAAACGATTGGAATATCGCGGGAGACGTCAGGGGACTAATGCAAGCTATTGCGCATGTCAAACGTTAAGCGAGTATCGCCGGCCGACGGGAAGCAGTATTTCTTCGGGTACTACGATGTATGTCCGTGGAACAAGGAAGGAACGCATCTCCTGATGCATGGCACGAATGCGCCGCTTGACCGTCTGCCGGAGAAGCGGGATGTCGCATACATCACGCTCATCGACGCGCATACGCTCGACTCAAAAGATATCGCGGAGACGACGGCGTGGAACTGGCAGGTAGGGAGTAGATTACAGTGGATAGGTGGAAGTAATCGCGTCATCTTCAACGACAGACGTGACGGGAAACTAGTAGCACGAATATGCGATACAGAAGGAAAGGAAATGCAGGTGTTAGATTCGCCGTTCACGGCCGTGCATCCGGTGGGTAATTACGCGCTCTCCGTCGATTTCTCGCGCATCCAGGAGATGCGGCGGGGATACGGATACGACGGCGCGGAGCGCGAAGAAGGCATCATGCGCATCAACCTTGCATCAGGCGAGAAACAATGCATCGTGCCGTTTACGGTACTCGGGGAGGGAAAGCAGTGGGTGAATTTTGTCACATTTAATCCGAATGGAACGCGTTTCGCTTTTCTGCATCGTACGATGCGCGAGGGCGGACGGATGTACGAGCGGCTCGTCACGGCGAATACGGACGGCTCGGATATGCGCATTCTTCTTGACACCGGTATGGCTTCACATTTTGCCTGGAAGAACGACGAGACGATTATTGTCTGGGGGCGCCGGCCGGGTATCGTCTCGCGGATGGAAAAACGCCGCCGTTTACTCAAGCTTATGGTGCCCGTCTATCATCGCATCAAAGGGAAACTGGGCGCGGTGAGGCGGAGCATATTGCAAGACGGATATCTCGAGATCGCCGACGCGCCGGGCGCGCCGCTCAGAGATGTAGGGCGCGATATTTTAACGGAAAACGGACACGGTACCGTTTCGCCTGATGAAAAATGGTTCCTCACAGACACGTATGCGGGCAAGACGCACGAACGGGAACTTTTCCTCTATCGCTTGGCGGACGGGTACGTTTCGGAAATCGGGAAGTTTTACTCGCTCCCGGATAAGCAGTATACGAAAAACGAACACTGGGACGACAGCGCAATGCGGTGCGACTTGCACCCGCGCTGGAACAGGAGTGGCACGGAGGTATGCATTGACTCGGTCCACGAAGGAATGCGCGGTGTGTACGTGCTTGATGTCGGGGATATAATACGGACATGAGCGATTTCTCCGTCACGTTTTCTCTCCACCAGAAATATCATTTGGTGCGCCTTGCAGAAGGACTCGAAGCGCGCGGTCATCTAAAACGCATCTATTCCGTCTATCCATCATCGATGCTCAAGCGGGCATACCACATACCAGAGAAGAAACTCCGCGGCTTATGGCTCTTCGGTGGTCTTCGCTATCTCGCGATGAAAAGCAAGAAAAGAGAACTGGATGCGATGCTCGTGAGATGGTTCGATCGGACAGTGGCACGGCTCCTGCCGAAAGCGGAAAAACAGGGACAGTGCTTTCACGGTCTGAACGTCTCCTCGCTCGAGGCGCTCAAAGCCGCGAAGCGAAAGGTATACATAACCTTTGTCGAGCGTTCCTGTCCCCATATCGATTATCAGGAAAATCTGATAGCGGATGAATATGAGCGGCTGACGGGCGAGCGGAGAGTATCGACGCCGCGCATTTCGACTGAGCGGATGAAGCAGGAATACGACATAGCGGACTATATCGTCGTGCCATCGACGTATTCGGGGAAAAGTTTTATTGAGCGCGGATATAACAAAGACAAAGTGCTTGTCGTACCCTTGAGTTACGAGAAAGCGACGAAAGCACCGGAAAAAAGAAATAGAGACAAAACAGTGTTTCTTTGCATAGGTGGCAATTTCTATCGCAAGGGAATCTATTATCTCTTGAAAGCATGGGAGCTACTGAAGCCGAGAAACGCGGAGCTCATCGTGAAAGGCGGCGTGCCTGAACGATTTGCACCGCTCCTGAAGCAAAAGGGAGTTCGACATCTCACGCGTCATCTTTCCGACGAGGAGATGAATGAGCTGTATGCAAAAAGCCACGTCTTCATACTTCCGTCGATAGACGACGGATTCGGCATGGTGGTTGCCGAGGCAATGACGTCGGGTATGCCGGTCATTGTGACAGAACATGTGGGAATTGCGGACGGTATAACAAATGGAATGGAAGGATACGTCGTGCCGATACGGAACCCTGAAGCACTCGCGGAGAAAATGGCGCACTTTCTGGAACATCCGGAAGAAATAAGCCGGATGGGAAAGCGGGCGCTCGAGAAATCAAAAATATACCGCCCCGAGGCATACACGGAGCGGATGGTGAAAGCGTATAGAGAAGCGGTCTCGAGAGCGTCTTAGAAGTGCCAGTGCTTGCCGTTGTCGTAGAAGTACTTGATGGTGCGCTGAAGCGCTTCTTCAAGGTGTACCTGCGGACGGTAGGTGATGGCACCGTAGAGCTTACTGTTGTCCGACTGGAGGTGCCAGATTTCCCAAGGGCGCTTCCGCGCTTTGTCGGTGACAATCTCAATTTTTTCATGTCCGATGAGCTTGCCGATAAGCCGCGCCAAGTCATAGATCTTGAGACCTTCTTCGGAACCCATATTGTACACTTCACCGCACTGTCCCTTTTCCAGAAGCTCGACGGCCATACGCACGGCATCACCGGCGTATTGGAAATCCCGGAAACTGTTATTGCCGAGATGTACCGTCGGTTTTTCGGCAAGCTGGGTGATGATTTCGGGAATGACGTATTCGTGGGTCTCGCGCTCTCCGACGCAGTTAAACTGCCGCATAGCGATGGCGGGAACCTTCGCTTCGCGCCAGCGCACCTGCACAAGGCCGTCGGCGGCGACTTTGCTCACGCCGTACGTGGAGTGGGGAATGACCGGGTCGCTCTCCTTGATCTTACCCGTCATCTCGCCGTATATCTCGGCGGATGAAACCTGCAGTATCCGTTTCACGCCGGCTTTTTGGCATGCGTTCAGGACGTTCAGTGCCGCGACCGCATTAATGTCGAAGAAGTGCTTCGGCCGCTCGAAACATTCGGGGATATACGGCTCCGCAGCGTAGTTGAAGACGTATTCGATCTTGTACTTCGTGA
>CAYYYM010000029.1:0-5629 GCA_964476325.1 uncultured Candidatus Saccharibacteria bacterium
AACACTGAGTGTTTAACATGTCTCCCCGGCAGGAATCGGACCTGCATTGGGGGTTTAGGAAACCCCAGTTCTGTCCATTAAACTACGGGGAGTTACTGAAACGTTACCTTTTTATGATGCAGAGTTCAACATCCCGGGTGCAGCGGTTCGGAAATTGCATCTCCGCGAGCCCGCTTTATACTGAGTCAATAACCATGCGGCAGAATCTCGGGCAGCACTTCCTGAAAAATCCGCGCAAAATCCGCGCAATTGTCGATGCGCTCGACCTCCAGCCGGGTGACACCGTCATTGAAATCGGCCCCGGCAAGGGTGCTTTAACCAAGGCGATATTCCGCCGTCTGTCAAAGGCGGGGTTTGACATAACGTACGTCGGGATAGAGAAGGACCCGGAACTCGCGGCAGATATGGTCTCATGGCTTTCCGAGAACCGCCATCCCGGCACCCGCATCATACAGGGAGACGTGCGGGATGTTTTGCGGAACGTCGTCCGCGACCTGATTGACTTCGGGAATCTAACAAGTTTGTTAGATTCCCGAAGTCAATCAGCATACAAGATTGTGGGGAATATACCGTACTACCTCACCGGGCGGCTGCTCCGCCTGCTCGGCGAGCTGCACCCGCTCCCCGCGCGGGTCGTGCTCACGGTTCAGAAAGAGGTCGCCGAGCGGGCGGCGGCGCAGCCGCCTCGGATGAACCTCCTTGCCGCAAGTGTCCAGGTCTGGGCAGACGCGAGTATCGTCGCGAACGTGCCGCGCGAGTCATTTTCCCCGCCGCCCGACGTCGACGGCGCCGTCCTCCTCCTCGCGCCCCGCGACTTGATTGGTTTCGGGAATCAATCAGGCTTGATTGATTCCCGAAACCAATCACGGGAGGGGTATTACAAGACGGCGCGGGCGCTCTTCGCGCACCCGCGGAAAACGATACGGAACAATTTGAGAGAAGTCGCGAAACGGGATGCTTCGCCCCTCGGACTCAGTATGACAGAAGAAGGCCTGGATAGTGCATTGTGGAAAATCGGCGTAGACCCCGGCGGCCGGCCGCAGAACCTGTCGGTGGAAGAGATTGAGAAAATCTCACGGCTCGTTTCGTCTTAGAGAGGAAAAAAGGGCACACTGTCGGGTGTTGAGCGTACCGTTATATGGTATAATTTGCGTAATGAGACGCGGAGTTATCGTGACGTTTGTCGTTGCCGGAGCGGTTCTCACCGGCGTCTTCGTCGCCGGCGCGCGTGCCGGACTTTCTGATAAAACGACTGGGGTGGAGCCGGCTCCCGGCACGGGCGACATCTCCTCATTCTTCCAGTTCACGCCCCGCAATCCGGGTGAGCTGCAGGTCGCTCTTCCCGACCACGTCATCGCTTCATCGGAGCCCGTGCTCCCGAAGCCGGCCGATGAGCACAACCTTACCGACCAGCTCGCTTATCTCTTTACCACCGGCCTTTCCCAAGGAAGCTCCGCGGACCAGGCGATGGCGGACGCCCAGCGCGGCGTCTCGGGACTCATCACGTACCAACTTTTTGACGAGGGTGATATCGTAACCACAGACGACAACTCGCTTACGGCGCAGAAGCGATATCTGGAAACGTACCAGCGCATACTCAATAGGCGCTTGGCGGGCATCAACATTAATATGTTGGAGCGGAAACTTTCGGCGACGAACAGTGACACCGAAGTCGTCCAGGCGCTCCTTGCGCCCATTCCGGGCATCCTGAGCGACCTCCTCGCCACGCCCGTGCCCTCCGCGTGGACGCAGGTACACCTCATGCTCCTCAATCTCTGGCAGCGACAGAAAGATGCCTACGAAGCGCTGGCGCACTATGAGGAAGATTCTTTGCGGGCGATGCTCGCACTCCAGGAGCTGCCGACCCTCATCCGAACGGACCAGAGCATCCGAGAAGAATTCACTAGATACTATACAGCACTCTCATCATGAGTGACGTCCTCAAAAAGATTCTTCTCTCGTTCCTCGCTCTCATCATCGTTGCATCGGGAGTCATGTTGCCCCAGAAACGGGCGCATGCCGAGCTCATGGATACCATTGAGAGCTTCGTCGACAAGACACTCTTGCCGTTCCTCAAGAATGTTGTTTTTGTGCCCTTCAAAAACAGAATCATCAACTACTACTACAACGCGACGCTGGATATGATACAAAACGCCGACATCGGCGACCCGCAAACCATCACGAGCTACTACGACGGGCTGCTCGGCAAAGCGACGCAAGCCGCCATCGGCGACATCGTCCTGAAAACGGATGTGGAAAGTCTCTGCCGGCCCGTCGACTGGGGAGTCCAGCTCCAAATCAGCTACACGCAGCCGCAGCCGCTCGATATTACAGTGAAATGCACGCTCAATGATATCCTGAATAATGTGCAGGGCGGCGTGGAGTCCTTCACCAACAGTTTCACGAGCGGCGGATGGCTCGCATTCACCGAAAGCGCGAAGCCGCAAAATAACCCGTGGGGTGTCGCGTTCGCGGCGCGGGGTGCCCTCTTTGATGCGCAAAACAAGCAGGAGACCGAGGCGCAGTACGACGCGCAAGACGGTTTCATATCCGTTAAACGCTGCCTTACTTGGAGCAGAGTGAACGGCGAGCCGAATGTCATTGTGGTAGCCAACTCTTCCGTGGCGCCCGGCACCGACGCGAACGGCGAGCCGAAATATCTCTATCAATACAGTCCCGACGGTCACTACTACAGCGGCAAGACGGCACGACCGGAAGGGTCCGATTGGCAGTGCACGCAGCCGGAGACCACTACGCCCGGTAAGCTCATCGCCGACCAGATGAACAAGGCGCTTGGCTTGAGTGGGGACGCCATCGTGAACGCCGATAACTTCAATTCGCTGCTCCAGGGACTCTTGCAGGCAATCACGGCGCGTGTCGCGCTGGAGACAGAGAAGGGGATTGTCAGCGCAACCGAGCGTGCCCAATCAACGACCGACTGCAATGACCCCACCATCAAGAAGGATGTTCTCGTGTACGCGCTCTGCAATGCGAATTCGCTTTTCAAAGGGGTTGATGATCTGATCAGCGGAGCCTTCGGCTTTATTATGAGTCTCTTCCCCGGAGGGAAAGAAGCGAAAGAGGCCGCTCAGTCCGGCCAGAACATTACCGATATCGCCTCGACGGAAGGCGCTTCGACGGCGGATGTGGATGAAGCCGTGCAAGCCGCTCAGAACTCCCTCATCGCGGGCCAGCGAGCTCAAGTTACCGGCATGCTCTCGCTCGCGTACATTTCCGTGTCGGACATCAGTGGACTCCCCGATGATGTCTTCGCGAGCTCGCCGTCAACCTTCAACGCCGATACCGCGCTCGGCGCCGCACGCACGCTCATCGAAACCGCGAGCAGCTCGAACGAAAACCTCATCACGCTGCTCAAAGCCCAAATCAGCGCGCTCGGCGCCGCCTCGCCGCCGCAGAGCACCGCGACCGCGGAAGGCATACTTGAGACCGCGAATACGAGTACGAGAACCATCATCGCGTCGGCGAGCACCACCAATGCCGGGTATCGCGAACTTCTCGAGACCGCGTATACGCCGGCACAGGTGGACGCTACGCCCTCGGAAAACATTGAAGCGCTGAGTGGCGACGTCGGCGATTTCCTCACGAAAGTTGAAAACCATCTTATGAGCGCCGTCTCACAGTACCGGACGAGCTGCACGCTCGAAAAGCAGGCCTGCACCGATTTGCAAACCATCAAGGACAGGTACGGCACCGGCTCGGGCTGTAACGTACAAAACTTCTCATGCGGAGGAGATTACTACCCATAACCCTCATACTCGGAGGACTCTGCGCCGTCGTGCCGCTTTCCGCGCGCGCCGCGGGGCTCGGTGACCTCGTCTGGGGCGCACTCATCAAACTCGTCCAGCTCCTCGGGCAGGTCGTCCAGACCATCGCCACGTTCTTCCTCAGGCTCGCGGGCGGACTCTTGGACGCTGCACTCAATTTCAACACCGATTATCTCTCCGGCAGCGTTGCCAAGATTGTCGGGCAAAACACGATCATCAACGTCGGGTGGACCATTATGCGCGACATCGCGAACCTCGGCTTCGTGCTCGCGCTCATCATCATCGCGTTCGCCACCATCCTCCGCTTCAACAAATACTCCGCGCAGGGAAGCAAACTGCTTCCCCGACTCATCGCGGCGGCGATACTCGTCAACTTCAGCATCGCCATCGTGGCGCCGATTCTCTCGCTCTCCGACGCCATGACGAATATCTTCCTCGGGAGCGGCGGAAGCAGGATCACGCTGTCGTCCGTCGTCGCGTCCGTTTTCGGCCCCCAGCAGTTCACCGTCGGCGCCGCCTTCTCGGACGGCAGCATCAGCGAGGGCGCCACGCTCATCAACGAGCTCGCCTCGCTCGCTTTCTCCATCGTCATGATGTTCATCACGACCGTCACGTTCGTCGCCATGGGCCTCATGCTCATCGCCCGGTACGTCTGGCTCTCGTTCCTCCTCGCCATCTCTCCCATCGTGTGGCTCCTCTGGATTATCCCGGGACTTGAGAAGCATTTCGGGGAATGGTGGAGCAAGTTCATCCAATGGACGCTCTTCCTGCCCGTCATGAGCTTCTTCATATACATCTCAGTCCAGGCGGCGCAAAAGTTGACGGAGGCGAACTTCTTCAGAGGGCTTGTCGCCACCACGTCCAGTTTGACGTGGCAGGGGCTGCTCGTCGCCGGCTCGCAGGCAATCGTCATCGCGGCGCTCATGCTCGGCGGACTCATCGCCGCCCAAGGCATGGGTCTCCGGGGAGCGGCTGCGGCGATGGGAGTCGTCAAGGGAGTCGGCGGATATGTGAAGAAGCTGCCTATGCGGGGGGCGACGGCGGGCGGCAGGGCACTCGGCAGGGGAATCGGCAGGGGATTACTCACCTTCGGGACCGACAAGGAGGGTCGCTCCTTCGCCCAGCGGGCGGCAACCGCCGCCGCGCGGATTCCGGTCGTCGGCCGGGCGTTCCGCGGCGTCGCCCAGCGCATCGGTACCGCGAAGGCGGGGCTCGCCGAGGCGGTGGAAGAGCGGCGGAAGCGCTACGAAAAACTTACCTCCTCCGACGTGATGTACCGGGCGCATACGGCGCGAACGCCCGAACAGCAGGCCGCGACGCTCGCGGAGCTTGCGCGCCGCGGCGATACCGCAAAGTTTGAAGCACGGTATCCAGGCGATATGAAGCGTCTCCTCGAAGGAGCGCGCGTCACGGGAGCAAGTAAGGAAATACTCAAGTCGCGCCCCGACCTCGCCCAGCAGCTCGGGAGTACCACATCGAAAGAAATGGGTAAACTTACTTCCAAACAGAAGGCGGAGGATGTTTCGAAGGAGGCGTATCAAAACGAGGATGCTGTCCTTCGGCTTACTGCGAGCGACTTGAAAGCAATCGGTACGACGAGTCAACCTGAGAAACAAGAGGTTATCGCGAAAACGATTGAGCGGCTCATCGCCAAGGCCTCCATTTCCGGTTTAACCGTGCAGGAACGGGAACAATTGAGAACTGGCAGAAAAGCGGACGGCACCAGTCTCACCCCGGAAGAGCGAACGCGTCTTGAAGGACGGGCACGTGGTACTATGAGCACCGAAGATTACCAGCGACTTGATCGCATCCTCGAGCGCATCGAGAAAGATACGAACTGGTTG
>CAYYYM010000030.1:0-5473 GCA_964476325.1 uncultured Candidatus Saccharibacteria bacterium
GGACTTCCGACACGGAGGGGACGCGGGGGCTTCCCCTCCGACCCACCCCTCGTTCGATTTCCCTTGCCCCTCCTTCACTTCGTTCAGTCGGGCCGCGGGGAATCGAACCCCGGCTACAAGACCCCCAGCCTTGCGTACTACCGTTATACGACGGCCCGTTCAGGTTTTCAGTATAGAACGGCTTGTTGTGCCATGCCAGTCGCGCGGTATATACTGAAGCCATGCTGCACGGCCTCAAAACGATTGCGAAGAGCAGGGTACTCCTGGTACTCCTCGTGCTCTCAGGGCTCCTCCTCACCGCGGCGGGCGTGGTGACTCTCGTGAACGCCCTGCACGCTACGGAGCCGCTCATTCTGCATATCCATCGCACGGAGGGCGTGGACCGAGTCGGCACACTTGCCGACTACGTCGGTATGTTCGGCTTCGGCTTCGTCGTCTGGGCGGCAAGCATTTTCATTGCCGTCGGCGTGGCGGACATCCGCCGGCAGAAGCGGTACCGGTACGTACTCATCGGCTTTGCGCTCCTCGTGGCGCTCCTGACGCTCATTATGACGTCGTATATCGGCGGTTTGAATTAAAGTATTTGGCAATGGAAATCGCATTTTTCGTCACCCTGCTCATCGTCCTCATCGGTGGGTTCGCCGTCGTCATTCGCACCCTGAAAGAGGGGCGGGAGAAGAAGCCGGAAGAGCAGTCCTTTCTGATGCTCCAGGGGCAGTTGGGGGAGATGAATAAGTCCCTTCAGGACGCGGTGAAAACGCAGTTCACGGAGTCGCAGAAACTCATCCGCGACATCACGCGGCAGCTCGTGGAAGTGAAGGAATCGAGCAAGCAGGTTTTCGGCATCGCGGACCAGCTGCGCAACCTGGAGCAGGTGCTGAAAAACCAGAAGCAGCGGGGGAGCTTGGGCGAGGCGGGACTTGCGCTCATCCTCGGCAACATCCTGCCGCCCGACGCGTACAAACTGCAGTACGGCTTCAAGGACGGCGATATCGTGGATGCGGCGATACTGACGAAAGAGGGCATCATTCCGGTGGACGCCAAGTTTTCGCTCGACAACTATATCCGCCTCGCCGAAGAGAAGGATGAGACAAAGCGAGTAGAGCTCGAGAAGCAGTTCAGCGACGACCTGAAGCGGCGCATCAACGAGACGTCGAAATACATCAAGCCGAAGGAAGGAACGCTGCCCTTTGCCTTTATGTACATACCGGCGGAGCCGATCTATTACGACCTCCTCGTGAACGAAGTCGGCGCGGTCAAGTCAAACACGCGGAGCCTGATCGACTACGCGTACAATGATAAGAAGGTGATTATCGTCTCCCCGACGACGTTCGCGGCGTATCTGCAGACGGTCCTGTACGGCTTCCGAGCGTTCAAAATCGAGGAGTCGGCGCGGGAAATCGGCAAGCAGGTGGAGATGTTGCGCCGCCATCTCGTGAGCTACGACGAATACTTCAGGAAAGTCGGCACCTCGCTCGGCACGACCGTCGGCCACTACAACAAGGCGTACGGGGAGTTCAAAAAAGTGGACAAGGATATCTTCAAGATTACGAAGGGGAGCGGCATGGACGTCGACCCGCTGGAGCTCGACAGACCGAAGGGGGAGGATGAATGACAAATGGCGGAAACTCGCGCGGCTCGCGAGACATTTCAGACGCATTCCCTTCGTTGACTTCGTGCTCGTTGCCGGCTCCATGGTGCTCGGCGCGGCGCGGGAGGATTCGGATTTTGACGTGATTGTCGGCGCCCGCTCCGGGCGCATCTTCACCGTCCGGTTCTTGTCGTACCTGTGGTTCCGGCTCATCGGCGCGCGGAAGGGGCGCGGAGAGACGGGGAAGCGGGTGAAAGACAAACTCTGTTTCAACCACTTCGTGACGCCCGCGAGCTACCGCCTCGCGCCTCCGTACAATGCGTATTGGGAAGCATTGTACCGCCGCCTCGTTCCCATCTATGGACGTCAGACATCGATAGATGAATTTTTCGCGGCGAATGCCGACTGGGCCGGCGCAGTAATGATTGATTCCCGAAACCAATCAATGAGTGATTGGTTTCGGGAATCAATCAATGACACGAAAACGCTGGCGTGCCGGATTGCGGAACAACTGCTTGCCGGACGCATCGGAGACGCGCTCGAGAAGTGTTTGAAAGAGCTGCAGCTCAAGCGGATTGAGCGGCACATCGCGGGGGATAAGGGGTACAAGCCGCAGGTGCGGTACGACGACGAGGAGCTGCGCTTCCATATGGACACGCGCCGCATTGACGAATGGCTGCGGCAGTGGTATAGTAGGGAGCAGTAAGGGCGCACGTTGTGTGCCGGCAACCCAAAAACTGAAGAGAGGGACAAGGAGATGGCAGGAGTAGCCGAAGTCAGGCGCGACTTGTTTACCGAGTTCACTTCTGAAGCCGACGCAGCGGGGATAATGGACGGGAATGTGCTGGACATGCGCTCGGCAGCCAGATGTTTCGAGGTCCGGGGCGCAAGTCAGGAATACGACTGGGTTCCTTTCTCAGTCGGTTTCCTGAAAGCGCATCGGGGCGGGATACTTGCAGCCGTGCCGGTCCCCGAGACGGCGATACGGTGCCGCATGATGAAGCATCTGACCGCCGGCGCATATGAGGAGCTCAAACAATGGTCCGCGCTCTTCGCGGGGCACACGGGCGTCCACTGGGCATTGCTTGCCAAGCACGGCTTGCCGAATTCATTTGGTAAGCCATGGGAGAAGCAGCGCCAGATGGTGCCGCCCGACCGAGAGGTCGCAACCTTCTATGTCTGCGTCACCGTCGCCGCCATGTATTACCTGGAAACAGGGAAACGAATCTTCGAGCACACGGTGCGGTGCTACGGAAGGGAAAGAGAGGTGATACACATCAGATTTTTCGAGGATGGTAAAATCGGCATCGTACCGCATTCGGCGGAAAGCCCGTTCACCGTTCTCGCCACGGAATTTCGGGAACGCTAGAGTTGGAAACTCTCCATTCCCGAAATCAGCCCCGCATGCGGCGGGGCTTTTTGTTTCCCACAAAGGTTTGATATAGTGGAAGTATATTGCCGGATCGTCTAATGGTAGGACGCCAGGTTTTGGTCCTGGAAATGAGGGTTCGATTCCTTCCCCGGCAACTGATATCCCACATTTAATACATGGCTATCAGCCTAAGTATATTCAGGAAACTATTGGTAGAAAACGACGAGCAGGTTTCACTCATAGAATACACGGAAGGCAACTACGATAAAAACGGAAAGTTAATCAAGGGAAAATTGCCTACGCTTACTACAAACCATTGTGAAATCGGATGCCATGAAGACGAGATTTATTTCGTATTTATAGTGAAATCGGAATCATTCGAAAGATCGTTATTCGACAAGATACAAAATAAACCGAACGTGTCCATATATGGATTCAAGGATTTTAAGACAACCCTGTATCCTAAAAAAGAATTTAATTATAACGCGTTCAGAGATGCCATTAACAAAGACATATATGTCCAAATTCAGTTTGATTTTAAAGATATAGATGAAGAGGAACTGTTCAATGAGTATTCAAAGCTGACAGGCCTTTTCGAAAGAAATGGGATTGAAGTTGTTAATCAAAGGAAAACAAATTTAACCGGCTAACATAAAAGCCGCCCGGGTAGGGCGGCGGAGGGAAGTATACGAGCTTCAGTCAAAATCTTTCAGACCGGGACGGGAGATTCCTTCTTGGAAGCAAGTTCCGCGGCACGCGCAAGAAGGGAGGTCAGGAAACGCAGCACGGGACCCCGGACATCATAGCCGGAGGAACTTATCCGATGTGCAAAGCGAGTTCTGCAAACAGCTATTAGTTCCTGATATCGGCCGTTCCAGACTTTGTCGTAATAGGACTTAATAGTAAGAACACACGAGATGTCAACTTGGAATATGGGAATGTCATCCCAGAGTTTGAACGAAGAAAAATTTTTGTTGGATTTTCCTTGAAAAAACCCGATTGAACCACGGAAGCCGACTTTTTCGTGAAGTTCCACGAGCGTGTATGTGACTCCTTCGACTATAACCTCTCTACGCTCTCCCTTACCGAACTTTGTGGCAATTTCCTCAAATAGGGCACGCGGTATCTCAAGCGAATTCATATCATCACCTCCAGTGTGTTTTTGCGCTCAATTACGCAAGCGCGACTGCGCTCATAATCGCCCAGATCCGCTCTGCGGTCAAGGGAAAAGTTCGTCGGCCTGCGGGGTGACGGGGGATTATCCTTCGTCTATAATAAACCGTATGATTCTGGGTATATCGGAGCTACATCGTCTGGTTCGGGAGAAAAAACTCGTCGAGAATCTTTCCAAGCGAGAATTGACAAACCCGGAGGGGACCGGTTTCGACCTCCGTATCGGAGCGCTGTATCGCGTGAAGGGAAAAGGATTTCTGGGTATCGATGAGCGCGAGACACCCGATGTGGAAGAGATAACCCGTTATGAAGCAGGAGAAAAACGTACCGTCATACTCGAACCGCATACCTACTACATGATGCAAACCATAGAGAAGCTGAACACACCGAGCGACATCGCGGTCCTTTTCCGCTCCCGTTCGACGCTCTACCGGTCCGGCGTGGCGCTTTTCACTGGAAACGTAGCGCCGGGATACCGGGGAGAACTTTCCTTCGGCATCATCAATCTTCGAGATGAACCGTTCACGCTCGAAATGGGCGCGCGTCTCTGCCACGCGATGTTTTATGAGATACGCGGCGAAACCGCCGCATACCGGGGACAGTGGCAAGACGGGAGAGCAACGACCGAAGTAAGAGAAACGCAGGTTTAAGTAAAAACCATACAGGCCAAGGGAACTGATTTAAAAAGAATTTTCAACTCCCTGGAGAATAGAGTAGAAGAGGTTAGAAATTTTAATCAGCAACTCCCATCTTAAAGATGCAGGTATGAACGAACCGAAGTACACAATACGAGTGGTGAGAGGAGCCTTTGTTGACCCCAGTGTCTTGGATAGATTAGGTGCTGAGACAATAGAAACGCTGGACAGGGACGCGTGGGTGAGCATCGATAAAGTCTCAGCGACATTAAGCGAGATTCAAGAGTTGCAAAAACAGATGGTGAAGCACTATGACGACCCGAACACTCCGTGGTACATGGACGGGTACAGAGAGGACGATAAGGACAAACTCATTGTTGCCTTCGGGGCAGACGATGGAGGAGGCGGAAGAATCTTCCAATTCAGGCGCGGCGACAGAGATGAAATACAGGAGGTTGTGGACTATGGTACTTCAAAGGGTATTCCAAAGGAGCAGATGGATTTTCATCAGATTGATTTTTGATTTCACCTTTCCATTTTTGATTTCACCTTTCCATGGAAGAGGACTCCATGCGGAATAGCGGCATTGCTGGGGTAACACCAAAGTAAAGCTTTGCAGTGCGAACATCGTGCTCCCAAGGAGCACGGTCGCGACCGAGACGAGTCGGCCCAGCACTGGAATGACCTCTCAAAAACCCTTAT
>CAYYYM010000031.1:0-4193 GCA_964476325.1 uncultured Candidatus Saccharibacteria bacterium
CCGAGCACTCAAGGCCTTGGGTGCTCGGTGCGTTCACGAACCCCTCGGTTCGTGGGCTCCGCCACGGGGAACCTACAGGTTCCCCGACCCCTTCCGTGTGCAATTCCTCCGGGCCTCTTTGAGGCGCCGGCGGGAATTGCACCCGCGTATAAGGGTTTTGCAGACCCTTGCCTTACTCCTTGGCTACGGCGCCCTACCCTTAGAGTGTAGCGTGAACCTACGAGAAAACCAACCGGTTGTCGAGTTTGATAGGCGCCGTCGCTTCGACTAAGAGTCCCACTTCCTCGCCTTCGTTCGCCTCCGGGACATCTTCCCGATGCGACTGGAGGTTTATGATTTTTCCCGTGCCGATTTCCTGCTCGCCGTCCAGAATCGTGAACGGTTCCTGGTTCCTTATCGCCCCTCCGTCGATGAGACCGCCCACGATTTGCCTGCCTTCTTTTTTCCCGAATACCCCTTTGACGGTGATGCCGCGGGTCGGGCCCGTGCGGCGCGCGGCGAGATATTTCTCAAGCGCATCGCCGAGTTCATAAATTACGTCCCCTTCCAGAATCGTCACGCCGCTCGTCTCCGCGAGCGCTCGCGCCGCCTTGTCCATCTTCGCCGCGAAGCTGATGATGACCGCCCCGAATTCCTTGGCGTACCTCACGTCGTTTTCGTAGATGCCGCCGACGCCGGCGTCGATGATGAAGAGTTCCTCTCCCGCCTTGTTCCTCACGAAATCGGCGAGCGCGTCGAGCGAACCCGCCTCGCCCGCTTTGAGTATCGCTTTCACGCTCCCCTCCGGCGCTTCGACGCGCTCCATCTTCGCCGCAGCCGGTTTCGCTTCCAGAGGGTTCGCGCTCCACGCCTCCCCCGCGCTCGGCAGATTTTTGAAGCCGGAAACCAGGACTGGTTTGCCTGGACCCGCTTCCTTTACCGTCTCCCCTTCCGTGTCCTGCAGGACCTTCACCCTGCCCTCGCCCGAGGCGGCATAGAGCATGCCGCCCGCGTGTAGCGTGCCGTCCTTCACGATGACGCCTGCGATGATGCCTTTCCGGGGATCCCGCGTGCTCGTCAGGACGACACCTTCGGCCGGTTTGCCCGGGTCCGCTTCCAGTCCCTCCATTTCGCTCTGGAGGAGGATGAGGTCCAGGAGTTCGTTCACGCCCGTGCCCTGCTTGGCCGAAATCTCCTGGTACGAGACGTCTCCGCCGAGCCCCTCGAGATATATGCCCGCTTTCAGGAGCTCCTGCTTCGTTTTCTCCACGTTTGCCGCCGGGAGGTCGATTTTGTTGATGGCGACGATATACGGTATGCCCGCTTCCTTTATATGCTTCAGCGCTTCCTCCGTCTGCGGCTTCACGCCGTCGTCCGCCGCGACGACCAGGATGGCGATGTCCGCCACGTTCGCGCCGCGCCCGCGCAGGACGGCGAACGCCTCGTGTCCGGGCGTGTCGATGAACGTGAGGGGCTTGCCGTTGTGTGTTATCTCATAGGCACCAATGCTCTGCGTGATGCCGCCCGCTTCGCCCGCGGTGATGTTCGTCTTTCTCACGTAATCGAGCAGGGTCGTCTTGCCGTGGTCGATGTGTCCCATAACTGCAACAATTGGTGGACGCTTCGTCATATTGTTGTATTATGATGAAAGCGTGCTATAAAAAGCAAGTTATACGCGTCTTTTGGTGAGGTGCCTGAGAGGCCGAAAGGGATGGTTTGCTAAACCATTGTTCGCCTTTAAAGCGGACCGAGGGTTCGAATCCCTCCCTCACCGCAATACGAATGCGGGATTCGAACCCCGTGCACCCCGTGTCGGAAAGGGAATAGGGAAAACCGAGGGTTTTCCAAGCCGGGGGTCGGGGTGCGCGGAGTGGTTGTGTGAGTAATCCCTCCCTCACCGCCAATTTTTACTCCTTGACTCTTTCCTCAAACCGTTCTACTATCGTCATTAGCTGTTTTACACAAAGAACGGTTCAAGCGGCTGCCTGACAGACGAATTCAATAGACCGGAATTCTCCGACGTTTGTGCAGCTCTGGGCGACGGGTTCGATTCCTGGGACCGGCCTTGAGATAGGACTATCGGGCATAGTATAGGTGGGAGGCAGTGAAGCGTGTCTCCGGGCACGGTGGAGCCGACAGTGAAATACCACTCTCTTTAGTCCGAACGTTATGTTTCCGTCCTTCGAGGAAATATAATTTCGACTAGGTCTTTGTGTAACAGGTCTTCGGTCGCCAACTCCTGAAAGTTGGCGACCTTTTCTTTTTCCTTGACTCTCTCCTCCGGGCCGAGGCTAGGCAACCCACCGCTCAGAGCTTGGCCGTTGACCTGCGGGTCAACGGCCTTATCATTTGTATTCCAATTCCTCTTTTGTGTACTATTGTCTTATGGCCCCATCGTCTAGCGGTTAGGACGTCGCCCTTTCACGGCGAAAACACCGGTCCGATTCCGGTTGGGGTCACAATATAAAAACAAACCGACTGTCAGAGGTCGGTTTGTTTCTTATTGCTTGACATTACTGTTTATAAATGTTATATTGCACTAGTTAGATACTGGGCTGTAATGGCTCAAACTTAGCACATTCTACAAACCCATAGGCACGAAAGGAGGTCTATATGATCGGCAAACTAATGAGGGTCGGTGACAAAGTTGTCATCACCATCAACAAGGAAGAACGGGATTACGGTTACAATCCCTGCCCCGACGGTACGAAGGCAATAATTCTCGGTTTCTCCGAGACCTACTACGGGCGGCTCGGCAACTTCGGCTTGAAGCCGGGGATATACGTCAACCGCGAGTGGGTGAAACTTCGTCTCAAAGACGGACGCGAGTACACCGAGGGGAGCGGCCGTCTTGAACTAGCTAGTAAGGCGGAGTACAAGCGTCGCCTCGGTGCTTTCCGTAAGGAGCAGTCGGACGACTGGCGCAACGGGGAGGAGTTTATTCGCGAGCTTCCCGAGACGCCGTTCTGGGAAGGCGACTTCGTTCGCGTACGTTGCCGCTCCGCGGTCACGAGCGTGTACAGCGAGATGCCGCCCATTCGCTGCCCCGATGTCTTCCAGATTACCGGGATTGACTACGACCACCTCGCCGAGCGTACGCAGGCTGGGACCAGGTATCCCGCGTACTATATTTCAAACAAGCTTGGCGCAGGATGGTACACGTCGGCGAGCGAGGACGACATGTGGCTTGTCAAACGCGGCCTCGTCTGGGAGTTCTGCAAGGGCAAACCCCTCACGTTCGGCGACATCGGGGAAGAGGCCCAGTTCTTCGAATTACTCGGCCACACCGAAGAAGTCCGAAACCCCGCCAATGATTCCTATGCGTGGACTAAGGAGGAGGTTCTCGCCGCGATTCGGAGTGGTCTTGTCCACGGCTTCTCGGTGGTGGGCAACTTCTCCGGAAGCAAATATCTCATCAGCGCGAAGCGTTTCAAGGACAAGGACCTCGGCCGGCGGGTCGCGCAGGCAACGCTCGAAGCGTTGACTCCGGCCTGACGATAGGCACCCATGGACTCTGTCCCTCTGGGTGCCTTTTCTTTTTTATATCGTTTATTTGTATCCTCTTTGCGCTTCAGGTATTCTGTAAGGGCAATGAAAAAACTTTCAAAGAATATTCTCGGTATCATCATCGGTTTTTTTCTCCTGACGCTCCTCTTCGCAGGGCTCAGTGATTTTGCGGCGCAAAGCAAGGAAGAGCTCTCCATCAGCGAGGTGGCGCGGCGCGTCCAAAACGGTCAGGTAGAAGCCATTTCCGTCTCCGGCAATGCGGTTGACGTGACGCTCACCGACGGCACCGAAGCTGTCTCCCAGAAAGAATCGGAAACCGGCATCGTCGAGACCCTGAAGTCGTACGGCGTGACGCCCGCGGAACTCACCGCCGTCAATCTCACCGTCAACGACCAAACCGGCGCGAAGTACTGGGCGAGTATTCTCATCCCGACTCTGCTGCCGCTCATCGTCATCATCTTTTTCTTCTGGTGGATGTTCAAGAACGCCCGCGGCGGCATGGACCGCGCGTTCACGTTCGGGAAAGCGAACCTGAGTTTGTGGAATCCCAAGGAGCAGCAGAAAACGACGTTCGGCGACGTTGCGGGGCTCGAGGGTTCCAAGGAAGAGCTGGAGGAAGTCGTCGAGTTTCTGAGGAACCAGAAGAAATTCCTGGACCTCGGGGCGCGGATTCCGCGCGGCGTGCTTCTCGTCGGACAGCCCGGCAC
>CAYYYM010000032.1:0-4140 GCA_964476325.1 uncultured Candidatus Saccharibacteria bacterium
ATCCGATGAAAAAAGAAGCCATACTCATAGTTGTCATCGTCGCTCTCGTCGGTCTCCTCGTCGGAGGGGTGCTCTATAACGGCACGCGGGGAGGAACGGAAGCGGAAGGCGCGGCGGGACCCGACCCCTTCAGGCCGGAGAACCTGAACGCGCTCCCGTCCGTTGAGGGCGGGACGCGCGAAGCGCTCGCGGGAGCCATTGCAACGCCCGAGGTGGCGGGCGTAAACGGCAACGGTGCGGAGATGGACCCCGATGCCCTGCCGATAGAGGGAGAAGTGGCAATACCGGAAAGCGTGCAGAAAGTCGGTACGCAGGCGCGCCGCGTATTTTCGCTCGCCGGCGAAGGAGATAAATTTACTCCGGCGAACATCATCGTGAACGAGGGGGACATCGTGGTCATCAAAGTGACGGCGCGCGACAAGGACTACGACATCTTCTTCCCCGATTTCGGCATCTACCGCTTCATCGGCGAAGGGGAGACGCAGCAGATATCCTTCCAGGCGTATCCCTTCGGCGACTACCGCTTCTTCTGCGAGAACGAGTGCGCCGGCCGCCCGGCGGGCCGCCTCGTGGTGAACGGGAACCAATAATACACTCGGGGATGCCTCGGATTGTGGGAATTGAGGGCAGCGTCATAAAAGATTCAAGAGGCGAAGATACGATTGCAGTGACGCTCCGGACGAAGGACGGCACTGCCGTCCGCGCATCCGTGCCGTCGGGCAAGAGCGTGGGGAAGCACGAAGCGAAAACGGTGAGCCCGCAAGAGGCACTCACTCGCATCGCCCGCGTCGCCGAACCGGCGCTCATCGGGCGCGACGTGCGCGAGGGCGCGGCGCTCGACCGGACGCTGCGGGAACTCGACGGCGAGCGGGGTGCCCTGGGCGCAAATACGACGCTTGCGCTCTCGTACGGTGTGTATCGCGCCGCCGCCCGCATCGAACGTATCTCGCTGTGGCGATACCTCCGGACCGTCGGGAAATTTGACGTAGAGCCGAAGCGGGCGCCGAAGATACTGGCGAACCTGATTAACGGCGGTTTGCACGCGGACAACAACCTCATCTTCCAGGAATATCTCGTGCTCCCGCGGACGAGGGAGGTCCCCGCGGCGATGGCGGCGATACGGGAAGTGCTCGGCATGGTGGGAAAACTGCTGGAAGAAGGGGGGCACCGCCTCCTGCGGGGCGACGAAGGCGGCTACGCGCCGGATATGGAGGGTGCGCTGCAGCCCCTCGATGTCATCGCCGAAGCGGCGCGGCGGGTGCAGGCGGACGTGGAGCTCGGCATCGACGCGGCGGCGTCGAACATCGCGCAGAGCGCATGGGAGCTGGAACCCCTCTACGACGAGCTCGCGAAGCGGTACCCCTTCACGTACCTCGAAGACCCCTTCCCCGAGGAGGATTTCGTGAGCTTCGCGCGGGTGAAGAAGCGGCTGGGGAAACGCGTAACCATCGTGGGGGATGACCTTACGGTGACGAATCCCGCCCGCGTCGCGCGTGCGAGGAAAGAGGACAGCGTGAACGGCATTATCGTGAAGCCGAACCAAATCGGCACGGTGGCGGAGACGTTTGAGGTGCTCCGCATGGCGCACGGCTTCGGCTGGAAGACGTTCGTCTCCCACCGGAGCGGGGAGACGGACGACGATTTCATCGTGGACCTCGGCTACGCCTGCGGCGCGGAAGCACTCAAAATCGGCGCCCCCGTGCAGAAGGAGCGGCTTGCCAAATACGACAGATTGGTTACTATTGCCAAGGAAGATGTATCCCGATAGTGCCAGTATGTTCTACTACGCGTATGTTCTGCAAAGTAAGAAGAATGGTATGTGGTACACGGGATTTACGGCAGACCTACGGAAGCGCCTCAAAGAACACAATGCCGGGAAGAGCGCATATACCAAGGGGAGGGGCCCGTTCGAATTGATATATTATGAAGCATACAAGGATAAGCAAGACGCAAGGTCACGAGACGAGAAAAGCAACTCAAATCAGGTCAAGGGAGAGCCTATCTCAAGAAAAGGATAAGGCGCTTCCTGGCACTATCGGGATGAGTACCACTAGCAAGCCAACACTCCCCGGAGGATTCCGGGACTACATCGGCGCCGATACGGCGCGGCGGCACGCGGTCATGGATGCCGCGGAGCGGACGTTCCGGCTCTTCGGCTTCTCGCGCCTCGACACGCCGGCGGTGGAGTACACTGCGCTCATCACCGGCGGCGAGGAGTCGTTCGACAAGCAGCTTCTCACGGTGGATGACGGGGAACTCGCGCTGCGGCCGGAGCACACGCTCCCGCTCGCCCGCGTCATGGCGGCGCACCCCCAGGAGTTCAAGAAGCCGGCGAAGCTCTACAGCATCGGTCCGATATGGAGAGGCGAACGCCAGCAGGCGGGGCGGTACAAGGAGTTTATGCAGGCGGACGCCGACATCATCGGTGCGAAGCGCATCGTGGCGGATGCGGAAATTCTGGCGCTCGCCGTCACTGTCCTGAGGGAAATCGGCGTGGCGGACGCCGTCGTGCGCATCAACCACCGGGGTCTGGTGAACGCGCTCCTCAAACACCTGAAAATCGTGAAGGAAGAGCGCATCCAGGCGCTCCGGGCGCTCGACAAGTACGAGCGTATCGGTTGGGAGGGCGTCCAGCGCGAGCTGAAAAACATCGGCATCGGCGGCGACAAGACGAGAGTCATCAAGTCGTTCGTCTCCGTCTCGGGCAGGCCGGGGAGCGTCCTGCAGAAATTGCGGGAACTCCTCAGAGACAGCAAGGAAGCGCAGGATGTGCTGGACGAGCTCACGGAACTCACGGCGTATCTGGATACGTTCAAGGTGCCCGGTCGGGCGTGGCGCATCGCCCCGTCCGTCGTGCGGGGCCTCGGCTACTATACCGGCATGGTTTTTGAAATATGGCTGAAGGACAGGGAAGACATCGGCGCCGTCGGCGCCGGGGGACGGTACGACGAGCTGATGGAGCGGGTGGGCGGCAAGGCGCTGCCGACCGTCGGCATGTCGCTCGGCGTGGACCGTCTGCTTACCGCTCTGGGGAATGCGCCGCTTGAGATGAGGGAGACGGGCGCGGTCGTCGTCCTCGCCGATGAAGAGCGCGACGGCATCGCCGTCACGCAGGAACTGCGGGGCAAAGGCGTGCCGGCGGCGCTGTATTTCGGCAAGGAAAAGACGCTGAAGGGACGCCTCGCGTACGCGGCGTCCGTCGGCGCGCCGGTCGTCGTCATCATCGGCAAGAAGGAGAAGGAAAGCGGTACCGTGACCGTGAAGGACATGCGCGCGCGGAAACAGGAGACGGTTGAACGAGGTAAAGCGGCCGGGCGCGTGAGGGATATGATATAATGAGGGTATGCTGAACGCCGTGGCGAAACTGCGCTTTGAGAAACCGGAACGGCTCCTGATACTCCTCCTGCGCCTCGGGATGGGGTGGGTGATGCTCTACGCCGGCATGTCGAAAATCATCGACACGTCGTGGTCCTTCGCGCCGCAGCTTCTGAAGAGCAACTATCTCCAGCACGTCATCGCGTGGCTCACGCTGCCGGACAACATCGTGTGGGTGGACTTCTTCGTCCGGTGGGGCATGGTGCTCATCGGCCTCGGGCTCATCATCGGTCTCGCCGTGCGCTACGCCTCGTGGTTCGGCATCTTCCTCACGATGTGCTTTTACATACTCGCGCTCGACGTGCCCGAAGTGACAGGGAGCGTCTTCCGCTCGTTTCTCATAGACGAGCACATCATCTACGTGCTCGTGTTCCTCCTCCTCATTGGCACGCGGGCGGGGGAGGTGTGGGGCGTGGACCGGTTCCTGAAAAATCACAACATCTTTGCGCGGAAGGTGAAAGAACCGAAAGGTGGGAGGGTTTCCTGAAGCATACCGGAGCGGCAGCACGCAGTTCCTGGACGCCGAGATTGACCTGTCACGGCGTCCTTTTATACCCCGGCCGGAAACCGAGTATTGGGTCGGGAAATTCTTGGAGCATGTTAAACACTCAGTGTTTAACATGCTTGACGGCAGAGTAAACATCCTTGATATTTTCTCCGGCTCCGGCTGCATCGGTATCGCGGTTCTGAAAGCTCTGCTGTCCGCGCGCGTCTACCCCGATAGTGTTCCGCCCTCCGGAGGAGTGGCGCCAGCCACCGTGGGGC
>CAYYYM010000033.1:0-3190 GCA_964476325.1 uncultured Candidatus Saccharibacteria bacterium
CGACATCGACGCCGCGATGAAAATCATCGAAGGCACGGCAAAAAACATGGGTATTAAAGTTGAATAACTTTAATACCCATGTTTTGTAAAAGGGGGTCGGGGGAAAGCGCAAGCGGTCCCCCGTGGAGGAAAGCAGCGAGGAGCGAAGCGACGAAGGCCGGAAACCGTGGGTTTCTGGGGAGCGAGTGAAACGAGCGACGGAATATGGGTCGGGTTGCTTTTTAGCAACCCGAAATCTATTCTATGACTATGACTCCGAAAATTGGGCTTGAAATACATATTGAGCTCGCGACGGAGACGAAGATGTTTTGCGGGTGCCGCAACGACCCCCGCGAGCGGCATCCGAACGTGAACGTATGTCCCGTTTGCCTCGGGCATCCGGGGACGCTTCCCGTGCCCAACAAACAGGCACTCGAGTCCGTGGTGAAGCTCGGCCTCGCACTCGGCGGAGAAGTCGCCGAAACCTCCCACTTCGACCGGAAGAGCTATTTCTATCCCGACCTGCCCAAGGGGTACCAGATATCCCAGTCGGGCGAGCCGCTCGTCCGCGGCGGCGAGCTGAACGGCATCCGCATCCATCACATCCACGTTGAGGAAGATGCCGGCAGACTGGCGCACCGGGACGGGAAGAGCTTGGTTGACTTCAATCGGGCGGGTGTGCCCTTGGCGGAGCTCGTGACCGAGCCGGACATACGGAGCGCCGCGGATGCAGCCGCGTTCGGCCGGGAGCTGCAGCGCATCGTCCGGTACCTCGGCATCGGCAACGCCGATATGGAGGAGGGAGAGCTTCGGATAGAAGTGAACGTGAGCGTCGGGGGCGGCAACAAGGTTGAGCTGAAAAATCTCAACTCGTTCAAGGCGGTTGAGGGCGCCGCGGCGTACGAAACGGCGCGCCAGTCGGCGCTCTTTGAGGCAGGGAAACGGGTCCGTCAGGAGACGCGCGGCTGGGACGACGCGAAGCGGGAAACCTATCCGCAGCGGAGCAAGGAGTCGGCGCACGACTACCGCTATTTCCCCGACCCCGACCTGCCGCCACTCGTCCTCGCGGACATCTTGGACGTGGGAGTTCTGCGGGCGGCGCTGCCGGAGCTGCCGCAGGCGAAGCGCGAACGGTTTACGCGGGAATACGGGCTGAGCGGGAGCGAAGCGGCGCTCATCACGGAAGCGCTGGCCGAAGCGGACTTTTTCGAGGCGGCGGCGTCGGAACTGCGGAGCATCGATGCACATCTCCCGTACGGGGCGCTGTATCACTATCTCGTGAGCGATCTGCGCGGCCTCTTGTCCGCCAGAGGCGGGTCCTCCTCTGGAGGAGAGGAATGGGGTTTGTCCATCGGGGATATGCGCATCACCCCCGCTTCGTTTGCGGCGCTCGTTGCAAAGGTGGAGCAGGGGACGTTCACGAGCCGCATCGCCAAGGATATCCTCGTCAAGATGTTTGAGACGGGGGACGACCCCGCGGCGATAGCCGAGGCGGAACACATCGCGGTCATCGGTTCCGACGGGCTTGCCGACGCGGCGAAGGAGGTCGTCGCGGAAAACGCGCCGGCGGTCGCCGACTACCAGAACGGGAAAGCGTCGGCGCTCCAATTCCTCGTCGGGCAGTTGATGGCGAAGACCCGCGGTCAAGCGGAGCCGGAAGCCGCCCGCGACGTTTTGCGCGACCTACTCGAGCGGTAACTTGTCGACGTCCGATGCCGACAGGTAGGTGATGGGGTACTTCGCGCACCAGGCGAGCTGATGCTTGGCATAGCGCCAGGTTGCGGTGATGAGGCGCTCCTGCGCCTCTTTTTCTTCCAGGCGTCCCGTGAGGAACCGTGCGGCATAGCGGTATTCCAAGCCGAACGAATCGAGCTTTTCCCACGTGAGTCCGTACTTCTCGCGGAGCTTTTTCGTTTCCGCGATGATACTGTCCCATCGTTTGTACACGCGCTCCGCGATGCGTTCTTTCAGTTCTTCCCTCGTCCGGTACGGCGCGACGAGTGTGACCTCGTATCCGGAATGGAATGAAGTTGGACTTCCTTCCCTTCCTTCCATGGAAGGAAGTCCAACTTCATTCCTTTCGTTCCGGGGGACCGGTTTGCCGGTCGCGCGGATGATTTCGAGTGCGCGGATGAGCCGGCGCTTGTTCCGGGAGTCGATGTCTCCGGCGCGGCGCGGGTCGAGCTCTTTCAGTTCCCCGTAGAGCTCTTCCGCCGTTTTTTCCTCGAGCTCCGCGCGGAGCTCCGCGTTCGGCGGAACGGCGGGGATATTCTTTTCACCGAAGAGGGCGTCAAGGTAGAAGGTCGTGCCGCCGCAGACGATGGGGAGTTTCCCGCGCGCGGCGATGTCTTTGATTGCCGCTCGCGCGTCGCGTACGTAGTCCGCGACCGTATACTGCGTATCCGGCCTCGCGACGTCAATGAGGTGGTGAGGAATGCCCCGCGCTTCCTCAGGCGTTACCTTCGCGGTTCCGATATCCATATCGCGGTATACAGCCCTGGAGTCGGCGGAGACGATTTCCCCGCCGAACCGCTCGGCGAGTTTCACCGCGAGCGCCGTTTTGCCCGACGCCGTCGGGCCAACAACGGCGAGTATGCTCTGTTTTCGGTTATCCACAGATGTATTGTCTGTATCGTACGCCGGTGTGCTATAATGTAAACAACATGAAACCGGAAGAGCGGATGAAGTCGGTTCAGCGGTCGCTTACTATTTTCGTCTTTGTCGTCATCGCCTTCGGTGGCGGGTTTTACGCCGGCAAGACGCAGGGGACGACAAATTTGCAGGAGAAAGCCGATGAGCTTACCCGCATCATCCAGGTGGTGTATCCGCCGCCGCCCGATGTTATACACACGATGAGCGGCACGGTGACCGACCGCTACGGCGCGGTGCTCACGATTGAGTTCGACAGTCCCGAGGACTACCTCCCGCACCTTGACGATTCACCGCGCGCCACGGAGACGCGGCAGGTGACGATAGGCGCGGCGACGAAAGTTCAGACGATTGACTACGGCACGCTCGACCAATACGGTTCACCGACGGTTTCCGATGCCGACGCGTCCGCGGCGGTGAAGGGGGCGGCCGTCAGATTCACGACCGACGTGAATATCCGGGAAGCGGAAGAGTTTACGGCGAGCAGCGTTGACGTCATCCTACAGTAGAAATACTCCGTCGGGATTGCCCCCGATAGTGTTAGGCCGCCCCACGGTGGCTG
>CAYYYM010000034.1:0-2628 GCA_964476325.1 uncultured Candidatus Saccharibacteria bacterium
TACGAACGACTTACCCTGTATTTATCTGACAACCATACGCGAAATCGCGCATAGTTAAGTTTCCAGCCAAGAGATTGAACACCTTTGTATAGATTTGCGCCATCGATATACGCGATTGTATGAACGTCCGGCTTCATGTTTTATATCATACGCTCACCGGACCCCATAACAAAGAGAGATAACGAGAAACCCCGCCAAGGCGGGGTTTTTCTTCGTTTCCTTTGTGGCTCCGGATGGCTTAGGCCATCTTGATTTCCACGTCGATGCCGGCAGGAAGATTCAGACTGCCGAGCGCTTCGACGATGCGCTGATTTATTCCTAAAAATTGAGCGGGGGGGACTTCCGTTTCAGACAATTATTTGTTCAGTATTTCGAATAAAGCATTGAAGCGATAAATCTTGTTACGTTTCCTCATAGGGAGCGAATCCACAATAATACCAACCTCCTTGAATTTACTTATTAACGCAAATAAGGTTACTGTATTCTTGATACCAGTCAGTTGCCTAATAGTTCTTGAAGTAAACATAGGATTCACAAAGAGGGCATCTAGAAACGTATGAGCATATTTTGAGTTAAGCTTTACCACTTTAGATCCCAGGGTATCATGGAGGTCTAGGATATTCTTACACGTCTCTTGGGCTTTCTCTGCCTGCAAATTAAGTCCTCTGAGAAAAAACGAAAGCCAATCTTCCCACTTTCCCGACTCACTCACTCCTCGAAGTAAATCGTAATAATCGGGTCGATGCTCTTCAAAAAATTCACTTAGATAGATGAATGGATAAGTTAATAACTTCTTCTGATACAACATTAATGAAATGAGCAATCTACCGATGCGCCCATTGCCATCTTCAAACGGATGAATCGCCTCAAATTGATAATGAACAACGCCTACTTGTACCAACAAATCACGTTCCTCTTTCTCTGAATGAATATAATTCTCTAAATTACTGAAAAGTTCGGGAATTGCGCTTGGTAGGGGCGGAACGTATGTCGCTTCCTCTATCGTGGCACCCGGTTTCCCAATAAAAACCAGTTTCCTGCGAAATTCCCCAGGACCGCGATTATATCCTCTAGTTGAATGTAAAAGAATAGCATGAAGTTCCTTAGCTCGCGCATTAGCAATTTCCGAAACAATCTTCTCGTAGTCGATTTTAGGAGGTAGCTTCGGTGGAGTGAATGGTACTTTAGTCATAAAAACCCAGATAAAGCCACTAGAATAAAGGGATTTCTTATTCTAGTCCTTATATCATTTACTATACCTTATTCTAGCATAACAGGAATCACACAGATAAAGAACTGGGGTTATACCCCCTCAACGAAAAACCCCGCCTTGGCGGGGTTTTTCTTCGTTTCCTTTGTGGCTCCGGATGGCTTAGGCCATCTTGATTTCCACGTCGATGCCGGCAGGAAGATTCAGACTGCCGAGCGCTTCGACGATGCGCTGACCGGCTCCCGGCACCTCGATGAGGCGCTTGTGCACTTTCATCTCGAACTGCTCCCGGGATTTTTTGTGCACGAAGGGAGAACGGTTCACCGTGTACTTGCGCACCGAGGTCGGCAGCGGGATGGGTCCGATGACTTCCCCGCCGTACCGCTCGATCGCCTCGATAATCTGGCGAACGACGCTCTCGATGAGGCGCGCGTCGTAACTGCGCACCCGCAATCTCAATTTGCCCGTCTCTTCCTTTGCCACGCTATTCGATAATCTTAGTTACGGCGCCGGCGCCGACGGTCCTGCCGCCTTCGCGGATGGCGAACCGCTGCTGCTCCTCAAGCGCCACGGGGACGATGAGCTTCACCGTTCCGGTCACCGTGTCTCCCGGCATAACCATTTCCGTACCCTCCGGAAGCGTCAGCTCACCGGTCACGTCCGTCGTGCGGATGTAGAACTGGGGCTTGTAGCCGGTGAAAAACGGCGTGTGCCGCCCGCCTTCCTCCTTGGAGAGGACGTAAATCTTCGCTTCGAACGTCGTGTGTGGCGTCACGCTGCCCGGCTTCACGATGACCTGCCCGCGCTCGACGTCTTCCTTCTTGACGCCGCGGAGCAGAAGTCCCACGTTGTCGCCGGCGCGGCCTTCGTCGAGGGTCTTCTGGAACATCTCGATGCCGGTCACGACCGTCTTGTTGTTCTTGCCCATGCCGACGATTTCAACCTCGTCGTTCACCTTCACCGTGCCGCGCTCAATGCGTCCGGTGACGACCGTCCCGCGTCCCTCGATGGAGAAAATATCCTCGATGGGCATTAGGAACGGCTTATCCACCGCGCGCGTCGGCTCGGGGATGTAGCTGTCGAGCGCCGCGATGAGCTCCTGAATCGGCTTCACGGCTTCGTCGTCGGGTGAGGTCGCCTCAAGCGCTTTCAGCGCCGAACCCTTGATGACCGGCACCTCGTCGCCGGGGAACCCGTACTTCGTCAAGAGTTCGCGTACCTCCGACTCCACGAGGTCGACGAGCTCGGGGTCGTCCACCTGGTCGATTTTGTTCAGGAAGACGATGATGGCCGGCACGTCCACCTGCTTCGCGAGGAGAATGTGCTCCCGCGTCTGCGGCATCGGGCCATCAGGGGCCGACACCACGAGGATGGCGCCGTCCATCTGCGCCGCGCCGGTAATCATGTTCTTGATGTAG
>CAYYYM010000035.1:0-2462 GCA_964476325.1 uncultured Candidatus Saccharibacteria bacterium
CAAATTAGTTTACTTAAATACCGCTTATCCATAAGATTTTGGTGTTATCTGCTGGATAATTCCCGAAAGTAGTGTCTTGACCTTTTTTCTGAATGCGTCAATTCCGTATCGTTCAAGCGCGCTCTTTCTCAATGTTTCCCGTTCCTCGCGAGTCCTTGTCCCTGAGAGCACGGATACGACAGCCTCGCTTATTTCTTCCGTGCTTTCCGGGTCGACCAGCCTGCTCCACCGCTTGTCCGTGACCGCCTCCCGGGAGGCGTCCCGGTTTCCCGCGACAACCGGCACTCCCGAGGCGAGCGCCTCGAGGAACACGATGCCGAATCCTTCGCATATGGAAGGCATCACGTAGACGTCGGCTACGTTATAGTAATCCGCCAGTTCATCATCCTTCGCTCTGCCCGCGAATACGACGCGGTCTCCGAGTCCGAGTTTTTCCGCGAGTCTTTTCACGCGCGGTATATCGCCTCCGTCGCCTACGAGAAGGTATTTCGCGTTCGGCACCGATTTCAGCACGTTGGGGAGCACCTCAATGACGCGGTCGTATCCCTTGAAACCGACTTCGTCCTCGGAGAGGCGGGATACGGTGAGGAGCACTTTCGCGCCCGCGAGGCCGTGCCGCTTCACCAGGTATTCCGGCTTCTCTTTTATGGTGAATTTCTCTCCGTCGACGCTGTTCGGCAGTACGAATATTTTCTCTTCCGTACCGGGCAGCTGGCGCGCCAGTTCGCCTTTTGTGTACTCCGAGACGGAGATGATGAGCCGTGCCTTTTCGAGCGCCTTCAGCCGGGCGGCATTCCGTATATTCCATGCCTCGATGCCGTGCGTAATAACGGCGAATTCTCCGCCGAGCAATCGTTTCATAACAGGGCAAAGCGGGGAAAAATGTATATGGCCGCAGAGCACGATGTCCGGCTTCGTTCTGAACCGTTTCCACAGGACTTTTGCGACGAACGTCGCTTTCGCGCGCCGCTCTACGACCGTGACGTTCGCCCCGCTCGCACCGAGCGCTTTCAGCAACTCACGATTGTACCGCTGTATGCCGCCGACTCCGTCAAGCCGGGAACAGAGGAAAAGCATATTCATATCGCGCGTACCGCTTCTTTTACCGTTTGCACGACGTACGCGAGCTCCTCTTCACTGATGACGGGTCCGCTCGGCAGATACAATCCGTTTGCCGCGACGTTATTCGCCGCCGGACACTCTGCCTCTTTCGTCAGTCCCTGTTCTATGAATATGCGCTGCATATTGAACGGGATGAACGCCGGACGCGTATCTATGCCCTTATCCGCCAGATATTTCATAAACGCCGCGCGCTTCCCCGCGAGTTTCCCCCGGAGGACGATATGATACATCCAGTATACGTTTCTGGCGTACGGTTTCTCCACGGGAAGCTGCAGGCCGTCGACGTCTTTCAGTCCGCTTCCGTAAAAAGCCGCGATGCGCCGCTTCGACGCGATAACTTTCTCAATGTGCTCCAGTTGCGCACAGCCGATAGCCGCCTGCACGTTCGTCATGCGATAGTTGAATCCGACGGCTTCGTGCATAAAGCGGCCTCCCTTGCCGTACGCGAGCGAGCCCAAACTGCGCGCCTTCTCTGCATACGCCTTATTATCCGTGACAAGCATTCCTCCCTCGCCCGTCGTGACGATTTTATTCGCGTAGAAACTGAAGCATCCGATATCGCCGAGCGAGCCGGCTTTCTTTCCCTTGTATTCCGCACCGTGAGCTTCGGCCGCGTCTTCCACGACGAAGAGTCCGTGCCGTTTCGCGATTTCGAGAACGGGGTCCATGTCAACGGGATGGCCGTATACATGGACGACCACGATACCTTTCGTGCGGGGCGTGAGCTTTCCCTCAAGAAGGTTCGGATTGAGGTTCCACGTATCCTCCTCTATGTCCACCGGAACCGGCGTCGCACCCTGGTACAGTATGGCGAAGAAGGTCGCCATATTCGTGAAGGTTGAGACGAGCACTTCATCTCCCGGTCCGATGCCCAAGGTCGCCATGGCAAGGTGGAGCGCCACCGTGCCGTTTGATGTGGCAACACCGTACGCAGCGCCGCAATACGCCGCGAATTTTCTTTCAAACTCACTGATAAATTTTCCGGCGGTACCCGAAATGAAGCCGCTTTTCACGGCTTCTTCCACGTATGCAAGTTCCTTTTCGCCGATAAATGGATGTGATACGGGAACCTCCATATCCCCATTTATAGCTCATAATATTCTTTTGGGCAACAAAAGACTCTCTATTTACACCATTCCCGGCATCTGCTATCATCCACACCATGAACGAGGAAATACGAAGCAACACCGAATGCAATGTAGCCGTTATTGGCGGGGCTGGTTTCTTGGGAAGTCACCTTGTTGAGCACCTTATCAGGGACCGCGGCTGCAACGTTCTGGTACTCGACAACCTCATTACGGGGCGGCGGGAGTTTGTTCATCCGGACGCGACGTTCGAGT
>CAYYYM010000036.1:0-2392 GCA_964476325.1 uncultured Candidatus Saccharibacteria bacterium
CGGATTGACACTATCGGGATTCATAGCAGCGCATCTTGTTTCTCGTCCGCCGGCTCTTCGTACGCGACCTCGACTCGTTCCATCTGCGGCGCGTTCCGCCGCGGCACCCAGAGGTATCCCTGGTTCACGATGAGGTCGAAGAGTCCTTTGGTCACCTTCACGTCCTGCAGGCAATACCGCTTGAGGTCGTCGAGCCGTCCCTCGCGATACATCGTGATGGCGTCCATGCCCCGGCCCGTCTTCCCCTCGCCGAGATTCGCCTCGGCGAGCACGCCGAGACCCACGCGTCGGCCGATTTGCTTGTAGAGAGCTTCAAAGATGTCAAAGTGCGGCACGGCGTCCAAGGGAAAATCAAAATACTTTTTCAGGACCGGCACATCGAACCCTTTGCTGAAAAAACCGATGAGAGGCCCCGCGGCGCGCAGGAGTTCGCCGAGTTCGCGGAGTTCGTCCTCTCCGTAGATTCGATACTCGTCCGTGCCGTACGAGTACGTCCCGACGACTGAGACATCCAGCCGCTCCAGGTTTTCCTTCCCCCCGACGTCGGAAAACGCGTTTTTCGTCTCGATGTCAAATACGATGCCGTTCATCATGTCCCGGTCTTCGCCTCAGACTCCGCAACTTTCCGTTCCACCTTATAGAACTTGAAGAGTGAGAAGACGATTAAGCTTCCGACGAGTACGCCGATGAGGTTGAAGAAAAAGATGAAGAGATTAAACCGTATGACCGCGAACTGCAGCCCCGCCAAACCGATGCCTAGGAGCGCGAGGGGCGGCACGAGCGACACCGCGACGGCGACGCCGGGCAGGATTTCGTTTATTTCCTTGCGCACCCACGCGTATGTCGCGGAAAACCCCGACGCGAGGGCGACGATAAAGTACAGGACCGCGCCGCGGAGCGTGTTGTCGAGCACAAACAAGCTCGGCTCGCCGTTGACGCCGAAGAGAAATCCGAGAAACGCCGCGCCTGCGGCGACGGCGAAGAGCGACTTGCCGACGAAAAGGCCTGTTTTCTTCACAAAGCCGATGTCTCCGATGGAAAAGCCCAGGGCGATGAGGAGCACGGGCGTGAGGATGGGCGTGATGAGCATGCCGCCGATGACGATAGCCGCGTTCCCCACGAGGATGCCCGCCGAGACGACAAGCGAGGAGAGCACGAGGAGGAGATAATACTTGCCGCCGGGCTTCCCGGCCTCCATAAGCTCTTCCACCGTCCGGTATTGTTCCGACTTCTTGACTTGTAAAATCCCTGCCCCGTTTTTCTTATGAGTATTGTTGGTGGTATCCATATATTCGTTTGATTTGTTAGATTCCCGAAACCAATCAGGCCTGATTGGTTTCGGGAATCTAACAGACCGTTACTCCGGCATTTTCACGACGTCTATCGGCTCCCCTTTCATAAATCCCCTGATATTCTCCACCGTCGTATCCAGTATCCGCCGCCATCCCTCCACCGTGTTGAAGGCGTTGTGCGGCGTCACGATGACGTTTGGCATGTCTATCAGCGTATGGTTTGCGAGCACGATGCGCAAGTCCGGTGCCGATGAGTGATTCCCGAAACCACTCACTTCATAGAGATACCCGAACTCGTCCTTCGTCACGCCTTCTTCTTCCAGCACGTCGAGCCCCGCACCGCCGAGGTGCCCGCTCTTGAGAGCGATGAGCAGCGCCTCCGTCTCCACGACGGCGCCGCGCGAGGTGTTCACGAGGTACGCCCCCTGCTTCATCTTGCCGATGTTGTCCTTGTTGATGAGGTGGTGCGTGCTCTTGAGATACGGCACGTGGAGCGTCACGGCGTCGCTTTGCTCGAGCAGCTCCGTCAGGTCCCGGTATTCGAAGCCGACCTCGCGGGCGAGCGCTTCGTCGGGACGCACGTCGTAGGCGAGCACGTTCATGCCGAAACCTTTCGCGATGCGCACGCTGTGCTTGCCGATATTACCCGTGCCGATGACGCCGAACGTCTTTCCCCGGAGGTCGAACCCGCGCAATCCCCGCACCGAGAAATCTCCGGCCTCGCGCACCTGGTGGTACGCGTCATAGAGGCGCCGCGAGAGCATGAGAAGCAAGCCGAAAGCGTACTCGGCGACCGTATGTTCTCCATAGCTCGGCACGTTCGACACCGCGATGCCCCCCTCGGCGCACGTCTGCAGGTCGATGTGGTCGTAGCCGGTGGAACGGGTCGCGACGAATTTCAGCTTTTTGAACTTCCGTATGACCGCGGCATCCACGCTCGACCCCACGAAGACAGAAAGAACGTCCGCATCCGCATCCGGCGCGGCTGGCAGATGTTTCGCGTCAAGCTTCTCCCGATGGAAGGAAAGCGTCACGCCGCGCTCGGGCGCGAGCGCGTCCCGCAGATACGCTTCCTCGTCCCCCTCCGTCTCGAAAAAAAC
>CAYYYM010000037.1:0-2390 GCA_964476325.1 uncultured Candidatus Saccharibacteria bacterium
ATCGCATCCGGATTGAGCGAAATGGATTCAATCCCCTCCCGGATGAGGAACTTCTTGAACTCGGGGAACGTGGAGGGCGCGTCGCCGCAAATGCCGACGTACTTCTGCCGTTTCCGGCATGCCCGTATCGCCTGCCGCACCAGTTCCCTGACCGCCGCATCCCGTTCGTCCCCGACGTGCGCGAGGAGCTCCGAGTCGCGGTCGAGACCGAGCGTGAGCTGCGTCAGGTCATTCGACCCGATGGACATCCCGTCAAAGATGTCGAGGAATTCGTCCGCCCGCACGACGTTCGACGGTATCTCGCACATCACATACACGCGCAGGGAATCACTGGGTTCAAGGGTTCCCGAAACCGAACGCTTGGAATCTATTTCTCCCTCAAGGGTTCCCGAAACCGAACGCTCGTCGTTCCGTTTCGGGAACCCGGAGCGTTCTCCCCGCTTCAACCCGTATTTCTCCATAATCTCCACTACTTTTTTCCCCTCCTCCGGCGTCCGGCAGAACGGCACCATTGGCACAACGTTCGTGAGCTTCATCTCATCCCTGACTTTCCCAAGCGCGCGGCACTCGAGACCAAATGCCGCTGCGAACTTCTGGTCGTAATAGCGCGACGCGCCGCGCCAGCCGAGCATCGGGTTCTGCTCCTCCGGCTCGTAGTACTCGCCGCCGAGAAGCGTCCGGTATTCGTTCGTCTTGAAATCGGAAAATCTGACGATGACTTCTTTGGGATAAAAGGCCGCCGCGATTTTCCCGATGCCGTAGGCGAGCTTATCAACGTAAAACTGCTCTTTGTCCTTCCATCCGCTCGTCCGTTTCTCTACCTCCTTCCATAACTTGGAGCGCTGTGAACTATCGAGTGCAAGGGTCCCCGAAACCAACCGCTCGCCGTTCCGTTTCGGGAACCCGGTAGTTCCTCTCTCGTACTCTATGAGTAAATTCGGATGTATCCCTATCTCCGATGCGATGATAAATTCTTCCCGTGCGAGCCCCACGCCGTCGTTCGGGATAAACGATTTCTCGAAGGCCGTATCCGGCGTCGCGATGTTCATCATCACCTTAGGACGTGAGTGGGTTCGGGAATCACGCAAGCTTGAGTGATTCCCGAACCCACTCACGCTCTTCTCCAACACTTCAAACTCCAGTTCCCCCTCGTAAACGTTCCCCTCGCTCCCCGTCGTGTCCACCGTGATTATCTGCCCCGTTTTGAGCTTCTTCGTCGCACCGCCCGTGCCGACGATCGCCGGGATGCCGAGTTCGCGCGACACGATGGCCGCGTGGCTCGTCCTGCCCCCCTTGTCGGTGACGATGGCGGATGCGATTTTCATAATCGGTTCCCAGTCGGGGTCGGTCATGTCGGTGACGAGCACCTCGCCCTCCCGAAACTCGCCGATATGCTTCGCGTCCAGGATGACGCGCGCCTTCCCGGTTGCGATTTTATTCCCGACTGCCGCCCCGGTGAGAATCGGAGAAGAAGCAAATGAAGCCGAACTCCCATCGCTTGTCGATGCGAGTTTGGCTTCACCCCTTTTGTTCCCCTTTTTTAATCTGTACACCTTCACCTTCGTATAATCCTTCACGCTCTGCACCGTCTCGGGGCGGGCCTGGATGATGTAGAGCTCGCCGCTGATGCCGTCCTTCGCCCACTCGATATCCATCGGCGTCCATTTCCCGTTCCGCTCCGAATAGTGCTGCTCTATCGTGACGCACCACTTCGCGAGCTTGCGCACCTCGTCCTCCGAGAGGGAAAAGTTCGCCCGTTCTTTCTCGCTCGTCTTCTGAAGCTTCGTCGCCTTCAGGCCGCTTGTCGTTCCCGTCCGGTACACGAGCTTCTTATCCTTCTTCCCGAGCCGCTTGTCGATGAGTCCCCACGTCGGCTTGAAGACCACCCACTCGTCCGGCGTCACTTCGCCCTGCACGATGAGTTCGCCGAGACCGAACGCGCCGTTTATGAGCACGACGTCCTCAAATCCCGACTCCGTGTCGACGGTAAAGGCGACACCCGAAGCGCCCCGGTCCGAGCGGACCATGTTTTGCACGCCGACCGAGAGCGCCACGTCCGCACCGGCAAACCCCTTGTCCGCGCGGTACGAGATGGCGCGGTCGGTAAAGAGCGACGCGAACGCGGCACGCACGGCATCCATGAGCTCGCGCGCTCCCCGCACGTTCAGGTACGTCTCCTGCTGCCCGGCGAAGGACGCTCCCGGCAGGTCTTCCGCCGTCGCGGAGGACCGGACCGCCACGTCGACGTTCTTTTTGTATTCCCGCTCCATCACGACATACCGCTCCCGTATTTCCCGCTCCAGGTCTTCCGGAAACGTCGCGTTCCGTATCGCCGTGCGAATATTCTTCCCGACCTCCGCGAGTACCGACAAAGAATTCTTTCGAGCGGT
>CAYYYM010000038.1:0-2201 GCA_964476325.1 uncultured Candidatus Saccharibacteria bacterium
TGATGCGCTTCGGCTACATCACGAACCCGATGATGGCGTTCACCGCGTTTCTCCTCATCATCGTATTCTTCTGGACGGAGAAAAAATCAAAAGCATAGAATATTCTTCATTTCCCGCCATAAACCTATACAAACAGCAGGTGCCCCTCGTGGGGCAACTGCTTTTTGTGCGGGATGCGGGACGCTTCGCCGAGTCTGACTCGGCGAAGCCGAGTCTGACTCGGCTGAGCTATCTCACTACTCGCTCGCTTTCGCTCGCTGCGTTCACGAACCCCTCGGTTCGTGGACTCCGCCACGGGGAAACTCCCGTTTCCCCGCCTGTCCGCCTCTGGCGGAACCCCTTTCCCGTTCAATTCCCGCTGCCAACTCATGCAGAAAACAGACTACCTCGCGAGAAGGTAGTCTATTTTCTGTGCGGGATGCGGGAATCGAACCCGCGTCTTCAGCTTGGGAAGCTGACATCCTGCCACTAAACGAATCCCGCGCCGTAGTTTTCAAAATCTACGATTTTGGAAAAACTACGAGCGTCCGCCTCCGGCGGATTTCACTCACTCCACTTTCCCAAACAACGATTCCGGCTTTCCGAGCGTAACACGCGTGAGGGCTTCGCGTAAATCTCCCGACATGTCATCCTTCCACGCAGGGAACGTGACACCCGTCGTGCGCGCGAGCCGCTCCGCCGCGTCGACGAGAAGCGGCGCGATGAGGAGCTGCAGCGCAAGGACGATGTAGACGGCGTTTCCCGTGACGCGGCGCCTGTCCTCCCCTTCTTTCTTCCACGGTTCCTCGCGCGTCAAGTACTTGTTCCCGAAATCGGAAAGCGCAAGCACGGCGTCAAGGTACGCGCGGAAAGAAACCTGCTCCAGCGCTTCCCGTGCCGCGGCGGTCTGCGACGCGACTTCAGCCGCAACCGCCTCGTCGACGGTTCCCGCAAACGTCATTCCCTCCGCGAGCGTGAGCGCGCGGTGTATGAAATTCCCGAGATTGCCGATGAGGATATTGTTGTGCTTCTCCCGGAAATCATCCTCGTCGAAGCTCGTATCCGCATGTTCGGGCATGATAGCGGTGAGATAGAAGCGCACGGCATCGCGGCCGTACTTCGCGATGAACTCCCGCGAATCCACGGTGACGCCCCGGCTCTTGGAAAACTGCTTGCCGTGGAAGGTGAGGAACTGATTCACGGACACCGTATCCGGCAGATGCAGCGTCTCGTCGTAGAGGTGCAGCTCACCGGGCCAGAACATCGTATGGAACGGCAGGTTATCCTTGCCCATGAAGTAGTAGTGCGCGGCGTCGGCGGCGCGCCACCACGCTTCCCAGTCACCCTTCCCGCTCGCGCTCCACTCGCGCGAGGCGGTGTAGTAGCCCATTACCGCTTCCCACCAGACGTAGAACCGCTTGTGTTCGATGCCCTCGATGCGTTCCGCTTCGGGAATCTCCTCGACGGGAAACGGCACGCCCCACTCGATGTCCCGACTGAAAGCGCGAGGAGTCAGTCCGCGCTTGAGCCACCCCTCCGTCTCGCGCCGCACCCATTCCTTCCAATTCCCTCCATGTCCTTCCACATATTCCTCAATGAACGGCTGGAGTTTCTCGAGGTCGAAGAAGTAGTGCTCGCTCGCTTTAAGCTCGACCGGCTTGCCGGTCAGCTTGCTCTTCGGCTCTTTCAGTTCCCCCGCGCCGATGAGCCGCCCGCACGTGTCGCACTGGTCGCTCCGCGCCTCCGCCGCCCCGCAGTACGGACATGTTCCCTCGACGTACCGGTCGGGCAGAAACTTCTCCGCCTTCGGGTCGTAGTACTGCTCCTGACGCTGTTTGAAAAGATACCCGTTCCTGAGAAACGCGAGAAAAAAATCCTGCGCAAGTTTGCGATGGTTCTCGGTCGTCGTCTTCGTAAAGATGTCGAAACTGATACCCGCCTCTTCGAAAAGCTTGAGGTGCTCCGGATGATATTCGTCGACGATGTCCTGCGGCGAGAGGCCGCGCTTGTCCGCCTCAACCGTCGTCGGCGTGCCGTAACAATCCGAACCGGACACCATGAGCACGTCATCCCCGCGCAACCGCGAGAACCGCGCGAAGACATCCGCCGGGAGAAGATAGCCGGCGAGATGTCCCACATGCAAATGACCGTTCACGTACGGCCACGCCACCCCGATGAAAACATGACGTTTCATCCCGATAGTGTCAGGGTGTGCTGGCACA